>NZ_CAJHAV010000010.1:0-120839 GCF_904846475.1 Psychrobacter sp. LFX-11D | reverse complement strand
GCTTGCTGCTGTTCTTGCGGTAGAACCAGCAACAAATAGTTTAATGAGTCTGGTTTGTTTGTACCAACCTAATCTACTCTTTCTCATATGGCTATCCTAGATTATTTTACTTATCTAGGACAGCCCCAAACATTATTATAGACAAATAGGTTAGACATAAGAAAGCGATCCATTAAGGGTCGCTTTTTTTATTGCCTATTGTTTGTTCAGAACAGATATTTAATATAATTATGGAATTGTTTCGTGTAAAAATTATTTTTATTGCTTTCAATAATTTTTACAGTGTAAAGCCTCGATTATCCTTCACGATTGCCGCTATTTTTTACAAGAATCTGACACTAATCCCTTGAAATATAATTAAATGATATTTGTACTATACAGTCACATTAGTATAATAGCGTACTTTTGTTGTTGATTTCATGTATAAAAGATATTAGTATGATTTCAGGATACCGAACAGATGATTGGACTTTTGTAGGTTTAATAATGAGTCATCACAGTCTAATTGATCAAAAGGTAAAACAACAGGGATGTTTGGAGATAAAAAATGCGTACCACCTTTCATTTAAAAACACTTACGTTAGCCATCACTGCTCTTTCTGTGGCTAGCATAGGTAATGCTGCTGGACTTGATCGTTCAGGTCAAGAAATCAAGGGTTTCTTTAACCCTGGTACATATGCTGAAGTTGATTTTGCTTATATCGATACTAAAGTTACAGCGTATGATAATGCAGGTGCTATTCGAACTTCACCTACTACTGAGATTCGTAACGGTATTACTTCAACAGAAGCCGCTTACGAAAAAGGTGTATCTACTGGCAATGCCACTCCTGATACATATACTTTTATGCGCTATGGCGTAAAAACTGATGTCAATGAAAATATTAGTGTTGGTGTATTTTATGATGAGCCGTTCGGTGCTGAAGTAGAATACTCTGGCGATAATACCTTTGTGTCTAAAGCTGGGAAACCAACAATAGCTGATTCCTCTACAGGTACTTCTGTTCCAAACGAAATCATTAACTCTTCTGTACTAGATCCTAATTACAATAAAAATACCAAGGTTAGTGTACATACAGAGTCTTGGACAGGTTTATTAGGCTATAAGTCTAATGGTTTCCAAGTATATGGTGGTCCTGTACTACAAAAAGCAAAAGCTGATGTACATCTGCGAGGTCAAGCTTATGGTCCATTAACAGGCTACGATGCAAACGTAAATACGGATACGGATTATGGTTGGGTCGCGGGTGTTGCTTACAGTAAACCTGAGATCGCTCTAAATGCAGCTTTGACTTATCGTTCAGAAATAGAGCATAAAACATCAATAGCTGAGAGAGTGCCATTGCTAGGGTCACCGCTAAGAAACATAGCATTAGGTAAACTTGGAATAGATCCAAACTCTGCATTGGGTCAATCCATTAGCGAATATGCTACTACGGAAGCTACTGTTACCACCCCTGAATCAGTCAACCTAAACATTCAAACTGGCTTGAGTGAGAAGTATCAATTACTAGGAACATTGGATGTACGTTGGGTGCCTTGGAGTGATTTTACTATCGTACCGCCTCTTTATAATGCTTATTCTAAAGCCGCTGATCCCAATGGTTTACCGTTACTTTCGTATGACAAAGACCAGTGGAAAGTCGATGTTGGCTTAGCCAAACGCTTTAACGAGAAATTGGCAGGTTCAGTGGTTGTAGGATATGACTCTGGTGCAGGTAATCCTGTCAGCTCACTAGGTACGATTGAAGGTTATTACAGCTTTGGTGGTGGTGTGAAGTATAACGTTACACCAGAGTGGGCAGTGTCAGTTGGTGGAAAGTATCTAAAATTTGGCGATGCGACGGGAGAATTACCTAACGGCAGTATCGTGAGTAAAGCAGAAGATAACGATGGCTACATAGCTGGCGTCAAACTTTCTTATCAGAGCTTGTAGTCAAACATAAAGGTCACATGCTTTTCAGTAATACGGATGCTCAGCGTAGTATCACTATAGATAAGGTATTGAGTGATTATAGATGCAAATACTTAATGCCTTTTTTATGAAAATATGTATCAGGTCTTATTAATCGCTATTAATTGTTTATCAATTTAATTTATATCAATTATTGAGTCAGTAATTAATAGACAACGGAATGTCTATCAATCATCCATGGAGGAAGAATAATGTCACCTAACCGTCATTCAATCTCAGCGGTATCAACCGCTAAAAAGTTTAAAACCCCGCTCAAAGCCAGTGTTGTGTTGCTGACGACTATGATACTAGCAGCGTGTAATACGACAGATGATCCTTCTTATAAGTTAGAAGATATTTTTAGCCCATTACCAGGCGCAACCGATAAAGAAGTAGAAAAAGCTAAAGCAGAAGCTGAGAAAGCTAAAGCTGAAGCCAAAAAAGCAAAGGAAGAAGCTGAGAAAGCCAAAGCAGAAGCTGCTGCAAAGATAGCCGCCGCTGAAAAAGCTGCCGAAGAAAAAGCGCAAGCAGCTATTAAGGCAAAAGAAAATGCAGAAGCTGCTGCTGCCGCTGCTGAAATAGCAAAGGCTGAGGCTATTAAGGCAAAAGAAGACGCCCAAAAAGCTTTAGAAGATGCTTTGGCAAATGGGGGTGGTTCAGAGGCTTTACAAAAAGAAGCCGCTCGTAAAGCTCAGTTAGCACAGCAAGCTCAAATTGCTGCTGATTCAGTTCAAGCTGCTGCTGTAGCTGCACAAGAAAAAGCCCAAGTCGAAGCAACTGCTGCAGCTGCCGCACAGACTGCCGCACTAAATGCAGCGGTCGCTGCAGAGATAAAGAATGCCGCTGAAACTAAAAAATCAGGTGTTCAGCATATTAGTATTGATGCTAGCATATTGAGTCAAGGAAAACTGACTACAACCACACGCGATTTTAAAATCACAGATGCAACCCAAGTAGATGCGCGAGCAGATACCGCTTCAGGAGGCTTGGTTTCTGATCCTGTCGTGCTAAAAGTCAGTGGTGATAACGATGTTCAAATAGCAGGCTCTAACGGCTTTAAATCATTTGAGAATACTACCAAAGTTAAAACTGCATCAATAGGTGAGGTTGATCTGGTTTATACCTCAACTTATAAAGACTTTGGTGATGAACTAAGAATTGCTCATATTGATGGCGTTGCCGGTCCATTACCTGTCAATGGTGTGGCGATAGTTGGTAATGCTACTAAAGCTGAAAATGTGCCAACAGAAGGTAGTGTCAAATATAGCGGTGATGCCACGTATCGCAAATTAGGTGTAGATAGCAATATTGAGTTTGGCACTTCAGTCTTTACCGCCGACTTTGTAGCTAAAAACCTAAAAGGTGATTTAACCTTCAATGATAAAAAAGTTGGCTTAGAAGCGACCATTGCGGGTAATAAATTCTCAGGTAGTCAGGGTGGCTATAATACTGATGGCGGTTTCTTTGGTGGTGATGCTCAGTACCTAGGTGGTGTCTATGAAGGCAATGGTGCTCAAGGTACTTATGGTGCGAAGAGTGACAAGCAAACGGCTGCAGAAAAAGCTGCTGTAGATGCTAAGGCGACGGCAGATGCTAAGGCACAAGCTCTAGCGGCTGCTCAAGTACAAGCGGCAGCCGCCCAAGCTGCGGCAACCAAGGCCCAAGCTGATGCGGCAAAGGCAAAAGCTGAAGCAGAGAAAGCTCAACAAGCGGCTGACAATGCAGGTAATAGTGGCGATGATCAAGCACTTCAAGAAGCCTTAGATAGAGCAGCAGCGGCGGAAGCAGCGGCAGAAAAAGCTAAAGCTGATGCAGCAATTGCCATTCAAGAAGCAGCAAATAAAGCGAAAGAAGAAGTTAAAGCGGCACAAGATAAAGTGACAGCCGCTCAGGCAGAAACGGCTGCCGCTCAAAGCGCTGCAGCCGCTGCTAAAGCAGAAACAGCCGTCGCTGAAAAAGATGCCGCTGCTAAGATTGCAGCAGCAGAATCGGCAGCTGCGAAAGATATAGCAGCTGCGAAAGAAGAGGCTAGAGTAGCTCAAGAAAAGGCTACAGCAGCTAAAGTGGCTCAAGATAAGGCGGAAGCAGATGCCAAAGCTGCACAGGATAGAGCCGCCGCCGCGGCAGCAGCACAAGCAGCAGCTGAACAAAAAGCTAAAGAGTTACAGGATCAGTTAGACAAGTTAACACCTAAAGTGCAGAGTGGTGTCCAATCGCTGAATATTGGCAATGCTTTCGTTACTACAGAGCGTGACTTTGTAGTTAATGCTGACGGCTCTCTCGAAGCTCGAGCTGATTTAGCATCAGAGGGTAAATTGCCAAAAGTTCTGGTTAATATATCTGGTAATAATGATATTACGCTCGATAATGGTTATAAGAGTAATGTCGATGATTCAACGACGATTGTCACTAGCCCAGAACTAGGTAGCGCAAGCATTCCATTAACGTACACCTCAGTCTATAAAGACTTTGGCAGTGATATGCGTGTCAGTCATATTAATGGTACAGCAGATGCTACTGGCTTGGGCATGGGTCCACTACCTGTAGATGGCGTTATAGTTGTAGGTAATGCCACAACAGCGGTGCCAACCGAAGGAGTATTCAACTACGCTGGTGATGCAACCAACCGCAAAAACGGTATTGGTAATGCTATTGAATACGGTACATCTGCATTCAAAGCTGATTTTGTCGGAGGTAAAATAGATGGTACTTTATCATTTGTTACTGCAGGGGACATTAATTTAAAAGCTGACATTACTGGTAATAAATTCTCAGGTACGGCAGCTGTCAACGGTGGCTACAATACCGAAGGTGGGTTCTACGGCGATGCTGCTAAAAACCTGGGTGGTATTTATGAAGGTAATGGCGCTCAAGGTACCTATGGGGCAATTAAAGGCAACGAAGTTATAGTAACCCCACCTGCGCCGCCAGTGAATGAAAATAACCCCGTCGATAGCAATATGACAGGCGTGCAAAGTTTCACCTTATCTAACGCTGACGCTATTGGTTTTAGATCATTCTGGAATGATAAGGATAGCAAAGGGGCTACTGACAGAAGTGACACTTTTGTTAACACTGGGGATGGTGATAATTTTACTGCTTTTGATAAGTTGACTGCACGTGCTGATTTAACTAAGCCTGACACGGTTGAAAAAAGCGTTACGGCGACAATAGCCAGCGCTGGTGATAGTGTTTACGCCAGTAACACAAAAGACTTTAAGGTATACAGTGGTTCAACTAACGTAAATGTTCTTAAGCCTTTTAAACTCTCCTTAACGCTACCTTATCAATCGGTTTATAAAAATTTCGATGAAGTAATGCAAATAGGCCATGTAACGGGCGATGCTAACTCTCCCTTTGGCAAAGCCGCTCGAGTTTCTAGTGTTTATGTACAGGGCAAACTAACTGCTGCTGCAGACATGAATTACATGAAAGATTTGGCTCAGTTTAACAAAGATACGGGTGTTAATGATGGCCTATTTAAATATGCGGGTAATGCAACTTATGTAGATAACCTACATTTTAATGCTGCTCATCGCACAGTAAAGGTAGACGGCGTTTCTAACTTCGATGTTGACTTTGTTAATGACACATTAACAGGTAACCTAGCATTTGATAGCATCGATAAGAGCATTGATATCAGCGCTGCTATTTCTGGTAATTCATTTGCTGGAACCAGCGCTAGCAAAGTTCAGACCTCAGGCGGATTCTATGGTGAGGATGCTAAGTTCTTGGGTGGCATATATCAAGAAGCATTACAACCAGGTGGTTCAGGCACGACTAACGGCACAGGAACAACGTTCCAAGGTACATTTGGCGCTGAGAAGCAATAAAATAATTTAAAGATAAAGCTAAAAAAGGCACCTTAGGGTGCCTTTTTTAGCTTTATCTTTCTTCAAATTGAATGAAGTGAGCAGCAGATTAATATTAAGTAATTTATAGACAAAAAAATGGTCTATTAAATTTTGAATCTATTTAAAAGGATTATAATTATTTTTATAAACTATAGTTTATTTATAAGAATCGTATTTTATGAGAGAAGATAAATATACATCACTTTTATCGGAAATATTTTCATAGATATTTAATCAAAAATACTCATATATATTGTTGAAATAAATGGTTTTATCAATCGTATTGATACGATTTATATCATAATTACAGCATATATTCAAAATATGACATTAATTTGTAACCAGATATTTTAATAGACATTATTTCATTTATTATAATTGACTTTTTACAGGTAATTTGTTTATCTATGCATGTTAATAAACTTATGTTTGTTATCTAATGCATCAACTAAACTTAAGATCTTCATGGAGGAAGATAAATGTTACCTAATCACCACCCAGTCTTGATGGCATCATCAGCAAAGAAATTAAATACTCCTTTAAAAGCCAGTGTGGTTATTTTAAGCGCGATTATATTATCCTCGTGTGCCAGTAGTGGTGGTGATAACGCAACTTCTCCAAATCCAACACCGGTTTTGCCTGGTGATGGGGGTAATGGCGGAGGAAGTGGTGCTATTAGCGAGTCTGAAAAAGCCATTAAAGCTGCAGAAGCAAAAACTAAGATAGCAGAAGAAGCGCTTAAAGTTGCTGAATCTAAAACCAAAGCGGCCACAGATGCGCTTAAAACTGCAGAAGAAAAGTTTGGTAAAGAATCGAAAGAAGCTGCTGCCGCTGCTAAAGCTGCTATAGACACTGCAAATGTAGAAGCAATTCAAGCGAAATCCGCTGCTGAAGCAGCTAGAATAGAAGCAGTCGCAAAAATTGAAGCAGCCGCAAAAGCATCTGCAGTAGAAGTAGACGCTGCTAAAAAAGCAGCAGCAGCAGCAGTAGCAAAAGTAAAAAATGCTGAGGATAAGGTTCAAGCAGCTGATGCCCGTGTTCTAGCAGCAGAAACTAAGTCCAAAGAAGTACAAGAGTCACTTAATGCAGAGATCGCTGCTAAAGAAGAAGCCAAACAACAAGCCACGTCAGCAAATAATCAAGCAATGGCTGCCCAAGCACAAGCTGTACTTGAAAAGCAAAAAGCGGCAGCAGCACAAGCTGAAGCAGACAAAGCCAAAGGGGAGCTTGCAGCCGCCGCAAAAGCATTGGCGGACGCAGAACAAGCCTTAGCAGATGCCCTAGCTTCAGGTAGTGGTAATAGCGCCGCCTTACAAGCAGAAGTGGATCGTCGCAAAGTAGCCCTTGATGCCGCTAATGCCCAAATAATAGCTGCCCAACAAGCCCAAGCTGAAGCTGCTTCTGCTGTCGCGGCCCAAATAGCCGCCGCAAACAAAGCGGCACAAGAAGCAAAAGACGCTCTAAAAGCAGCTACCATTAAGAACGCCCCTGAATCGAAGAAAAGCGGCGTTCAATCACTGAATATTGACCCAACACCTGCTGGTCTACCTGATGCCTTTAAAGCTAACAGCCGTGACTTTGAAGCCACTGTTAATAGTGTTGAAGCTCGAGCAGATATTGCATCAGGTGGTTTATTGCCAATAGTCAATATCACTACTTCTGGTGCAGATGATACTAACTTACAAGGCGGTTTTAAATCACATGATGATAGTACTGGTATTACCACAACTGCGCTTGGTGTTTTACCGCTGACCTACACCTCAACCTATAAGGATTTTGGCGATGACATGCGCATTGGTCACATCGACGGTGCAGCAGCGGTTGGTACAATACAGTTGCCAGTCAATGGGATTGCCACAATAGGTAATGCCACTCAAGCCGCTAATATGCCAACCGAAGGTAAGGTTGGATACACAGGGGATGCGACCTATCGCAAACTCGGTTTAGGTCAAGACATAGAGTTTGGTAAATCGGTCTTCACAGCAGACTTTGTCGCCAAGAATGTCAAAGGTGATCTTACCTTTGCTAATGCCGGTAAAATTGGTTTAACTGCTGGCATCAACGGCAATCAATTCTCAGGCACGGCTGCCAGCAATGCAGGCTATGCAACCGAAGGTGGATTCTTTGGTGGTGACGCGCAGTATCTAGGCGGTGTCTATGAAGGTAACGGCGCTCAAGGTACTTATGGTGCCAAGAGTGACAAACAAACCGCTGCACAGCAAGCGGCTGCCGAAGCTCAAGCAGCGGCTGATAAAGCCAATGCCGCCATTGCTGCTATCCAAGTTCAAGCGGCTGCTGCCCAAGCGGCGGCTGATAAAGCAAAAGCGGATGCTGCCAAAGCGCAAGCTGCATTGCAAAGAGCAGAAGAGGCGTTAGCCAATGCGGGTAATGGTACAGATCAGTTGGCAGCAGCATTAGCAAGAGCCGAAGCCGCTGAAGCTGCTGCACAACAAGCGGCATCAATGGCAGACGCTGCAAGAGTCGCCGCACAAGCTGCCCAAGCTGCTGCTGAAGATGCCGCTTTAAAAGCCCAGGCTGCTGCTGATAAAGCTGTCGGTGATGCTAAGGTGGAAAAAGAAGCAAAAGAAAAAGCCTTACAAGCACAGAAAGCAGCAGAGACGGCTAAACATGTAGCGGAAGCTGCTAAAGCAGAGTCGGAAATTGCTAAAAATGAAGCAATTGTTGCTAAAGCTAGTGCGGAGCGCGCAAGAGATGAAGCCATAGCTAGAGCAAAGGCTGCAGAAGCTAGAAGCTGCTAACAAGTTTACAGCTCCAGATTCGAGAGTATCAGGCGTACAAAGTACCTCTTTGGATTCTGATGACAGAATATTCGATAACAACTCTAATAGTTATAACAAACTCAAAGTTTATGCTAATGAGTTAGATGGCAGAGCTTCTTTAAAACCAATCGATATAATGCTAAAAGGCACTGATGGTGGTGCTACTGATAAGACTTATGGTACGAGTAATAATGGTTTTAAAGAATATAAAAATGATATATCGTTTGAAGGACGTTTAAGTAATACGGTCCATAAAAGAAATTTTAATTACTCTTCGGTATATAAAAACTTTGATGATCAGATGCAGATTGGTCATGTATTTGGTGATATCAAAAGCGGTACAATTGCTTCAGCATACAATAAAAACTTATCTACCACCTATGTACAAGGTAATGCTACCAACCTTAGTGACATGGACAAGTTAGCCAATATCCATGAAGGTAAAGCCAACTATAAAGGGGTGGCTACCTATGTAGAAGGCGGGAAAATCGCAGTCGACGGTACTTCTAAGTTTGACGTCGACTTCGTCGCTAAATCAGTGAAAGGTGAGCTAAACTTTGCTGATAAACAAGTAGATATTGCTGCAGATATCTCTAACAATACATTTGCTAGTAAAAAAGGTGCAGCTGTTAATACCGTTGGCGGTTTCTATGGTAAAGGTGCGGGTTTACTAGGTGGCGTCTATGAAAGAGAAATCCCAGGTACTAATTATATTAAAGGAACTTATGGCGCTACTAAGTTAGATCCAACGGTAGAAGTGGTTCCAGATCCTACAGAATCTAAAATGACAGGTTTCCAGTCAACTGCATTAAGTAGTAAAGAGAAGACTCTACCTTTTGGTCTAGGCAAATTGGATAATGCAATTGGTTATGTGCAGATTCGTGATGATAAGTCTGATTTTAAGCAGACAGAGAATAAAGACGGTAGCATTGTTCCTATCGATAACCGTGAGGGCGATAACTTTACCAATTTTAATACTGGAGTTGTCCGCGGCGATATGGTTAAGCCAGAAAGTGTATTAACACCTATATCAGTATCTCTCACCAATAATGGGTCAGTAACAGTAGATGCAGGTAAAGGTGGCTCTAATCCAACTTTTAAATATAATGCGGTCTACAAAAACTTTGACAACCAAATGCAAGTAGGGCATGTGTATGGTAATTTTGACTCATTGGCTGGGGAGGTCTCACGAGCAGCCAACGTTTATGTACAAGGCTATTTAACTTCTCAAGCGGGTATGGATATTCTAAAGAATATTAATGATGGCAAGGCGCAATATAATGGGGTGGCCACTTATATTGAAAATATCCATCTAGCAGATAATGCCTCTACTGCTCCAGTTAATGGCACTTCCGCTTTCAATGTTGATTTTGTTAATGGTTCAGTAGATGGCACGTTGTCATTTAAAGGTACGGGTTATAAATACATGCCTGCTGGCAGTGAAATAAAAATTGACGCCACTATCACAGGCAATACTTTTGCTGGTAATGCAGGTGGTATCGATACCGCTGGTGGGTTCTATGGAGAAGGTGCTAAGTTTTTAGGTGGTATCTATCAGGATGCATCAGTACAAGGTGGTAAGGGAACGATAGCTGGTACTGGAACCAAGTTCCAAGGAACATTTGGCGCTGAAAAGCAATAAGTTAATATGACTGTATAAAACAAAAAGAAAGCGTCCTAGGGCGCTTTTTTGCTCGATTAAGTTTTTAAAGTCATTTACGATGGATAAGCTTTAAGACTAAACAAATGTAATATGGTAAGGATACCTATGAATAATCAATATATGCGTAAACCGCTCACCATGTCGATTTTGTTATCAATGATAGCGGTGTCTCTACCAGCTATAGCAGATACAAGTACTTCAATAGTAGAACCTGAGCTTGACCAAGCAGCCGAGCTTGTCAAAAGACAGAACCAAACTTCTGTATCAGACCCTACCGCTCCCTCTACCGCCATATCAGATGCAGAAGCGCAAGATGCAATCAGAAGTCGTCAGCAGTTGGCAACGGCAAGCGCTTATAATTTAGCCACACTGATGGCAGATCCGGTAAAGTTTAGCCAATTTTTAAATACAGCGCTTGCCGCTCAAGATATGGAAACCGTCAAAGCATTATTACCGCACTATAAAACTCTAAAAAGTAATGATCCGATGCTGATCAAGTTTGCTGATGCACTGGTATATCGAAGTGAAGCTAAGAACAGACAAGCGATAGCCATTTATCGCGAAATGCTAGCAGCAGACCCAGACTTTCATCCTGTACGTCTAAATATGGCTATTGCCATGCAAGCCGATAAGCAATATGCAGCTGCTAAAGAACAGTTTTTAAAGCTGCAGTCGGTAGATCTTCCTATACCTATTATGGCTCGAGTTAAAAATTCATTGTCTCAAATCCAGAGTTCAGAAAAATGGCAGTTTAATGCCTCTGCAAGCTACGTAAGAGATAACAATATTAACGATGCACCGTCGAAGACTATCCAATCTCAGTTAGGTAAGTCTGTTGAGCAACAATCAGCTAACGGGATTCAGGTCTCTGGTAGTGCCAATAAACGCTTCAATCTGCCCAACAATTTCTACGCCACTGTAGGTGGTAATGCCTCCTTAAAAGGTTATTGGGACGAAACTGACTATAATGACTATCTGCTGACTGCCTCTACTGGTGTCGGCTACGATGATGCCAAAAATGATGTTTCGCTCACGCCGTTTATCACCAAGCGCTATTATGATGAAGAACCTTATAGTCTACGTAAAGGGGTAACGATTAGTGGCTCACGCTGGGTCAAACCAAAGCTTAAGCTATCTGCCACGACTATTTTTTCTAACGAAACTTTTGAAGATGATAGCAATGTAAATCGTGAAACAGATGGGCGATTCCTTGGGTTAAATGCTTTTTATATTAAAGATGCCAAAGAATATTTTTATGGAGGTTTAGGCAACTATAGAAATGATGTACCGCAATCTAGCATCATTAGTTATGATCGTAACTCAATTAACGGCGGTTGGGGTCGTGAATGGAAAAAAGGTCTCTCAACGCTGACGACAGCGGGTTATGGTATTAAAAAATATGATGATCCTGCAGAGGGATTAGCAGGTGGCGCCTTGAAAGGTTACTATGATGCGGTTGGTGGTGAATCAGGCTCGAAACGAGAAGACAAAACGGCTTCCTTAGGGTTGCAAGTATGGAAACGTGATTTTACCTTATGGGGACTGACGCCGCGGTTGGTATTTGATTATGAAACAACCTCAAGTAACTTTGCTTATTATGATGATCGTGATGAAAAATCAGCGACGGTATTATTAACCAAAACTTTTTAGGGCTACCGATTTGATAGGTTATCCTCATAAAAAAAACCTCGCCACGATAGCGAGGTTTTCTAATTTAACAGCAGTAATTAAAAAGTGCTTATTGATCTAAGTTCATTTCCATTTCTTTAAACTTCGCTGAGACTGAGGCTTTTGGACCACCTGTCATAATACTTACAGCAAAGATGGCAATGGTACTTAAGATAAAGCCTGGAACGATAGCGTATAACCAGCTATTTAGTGCCATACCATTCATCTGGAAAGGACCATAGATCCATAAGATGACAGTTAATGCACCAACGACCATACCAGCAACCGCACCGTTTCGGTTCATACCGCGCCAGATAAGACTGAAAATAACCAACGGTCCAAATGCCGCACCAAATCCTGCCCAAGCGTTAGAGACCAAACTTAATACAGAGCTTTCAGGATTAGAAGCCAGCAAAATAGCAACGACGGCGACCACGATAACTGAAAGACGACCGACCATTACTTGGCGGGCTTCTGGTGCATCTCTATCAAAAAACAGCTTGTACACATCTTTGGTTAGTGAGCTTGATACGACCAATAGCTGTGATGAGATCGTACTCATGATCGCGGCTAAAATAGCGGCTAACAAGAAGCCTGAAACTAATGGCGTGAATAAGAACTGGGTGAATACTAAGAAGATAGTTTCAGGATCATCTAAAGTCATTGCTGTTTTTTGTACGTAAGCACGACCTGCAAAACCAGTCATCAATGCACCGATTAGACTCACAATCATCCAGCTCATACCAATGTTACGTGCCGTTGGTATATCTTTGACTGAGCGAATAGCCATAAAGCGTACAATAATATGCGGCTGACCAAAGTACCCTAAACCCCAAGCCATTAACGAGACAATACCAAGGATCGTCATACCACTGGTGACATTAAGTAAGCTTGGATCAATGTTCCTGACCGCCTCAGTTGTGGCTGAAATTCCGCCAAGATCAGTAAAGGCTACAACAGGTACGATAACCATAGCAAATAGCATGATAATGCCCTGTACAAAGTCAGTCATTGACACTGCTAAAAAGCCGCCGAATAGAGTATAGGCGACAACCACACCAGCAGTCACCCACAAACCTGTGGTATAAGATAAGTTGAGTGAGCTTTCAAACAGTTTACCACCACCAACTAAGCTAGCTGCTGTATAAACAGTAAAGAATAAAATAATTACAACTGCTGAGATAACACGCAGCATATGCGACTTATCTTCGAATCGATTTGCAAAATAGTCAGGTAATGTGATGGCATTATCTGCAATCTCAGTGTAAACACGTAAGCGCGGTGCCACGATGATATAGTTTAAAAATGCACCCAATGTCAAACCGAGGGCAATCCAAATACTCACGACGCCATCGGCATACATATAACCCGGTAAACCAAGTAATAGCCAACCGGACATGTCTGATGCGCCAGCGGATAAAGCGGTTACCGCAGGACCGAGACTACGACCACCAAGCATATAGCCTTCGGTATCATTGGCTTGCTTAAAATAAGCATAAACCCCAATCCCGATCATCACTAAGAAATAGGCGCCAAGTGATATCAGCACGCCACTAGAAACTCCGTTCATATAAATAGTCCTTAACCAACGTTGTTGGCTGTCATTATTTTTAACGAGAAAAATTAAGTCTTGCAAGACGATGTTTAGAAACAATATCTAAAGACAAAAAAAGCCATTAAGTAGGACATAATGGCTTTTATTCAATATCTTCTGTTAGTTTTATATGATTGATGCTGTTTTAGGACCAATACTTATCAAACAATGTTGTATAGAAAAGGGCAAATATACTTCTGTGTTGCTACGTTAAATGCCATCATCTCTTTACCACTTGCCAAATATTAATCGCTTATATAACCAATCATTTAAAACCATTAAACCTACTGTTTACTATCATATATTACTAGAGATGTTCAATATATGATTATCAGTGCCAGTTGGGTAAAATTATGTTATAAAAAACGTCAGAGGCATTATAACGTATGAGCGTCATAAATGCTAACTCAGTATCTTTCAGCAAGTAATATTTTAGAAAGTTATTTTATCTTAGCTATCCAACCACACCAGACTAGGAGTTTTTATTGAATGACCTGTTATTTAATAGCACCATTATTCAATGGGTGCTAGCAAATCTAATAGCGCAGTTACACTGTTTGATTGGGTCAGTTTTGGGTTGATTACCACGCCTAAATGACGCTGTAATTCGATATTATCTGCCATATCAATACGCTCTAAGTCTTGGCTAATCATCGTTTGCGGCAATACTGACCAACCAAGTCCTACAGACACTAGCATCCGAATAGATTCAAGTGGGTTGGTGCTCATGGTGGCATAAGGCTTTAGATTATGTTTGGCAAATTCAGCCAAGGTAATTTGACTGGTAAAGGTATTGGCAGATGGCAAGATAGCAGGGTAACGTGCCAATTGCTCTAGTGTCACATTAGATTTACTGGCCAAAGGTGATAAGGTACCAGTCATAAAGTAAAGTGGGTCTGACCATAGGGTATGATAGGTTAAACGCTTGTCATAGACGGGTGGCAGGGTCAAAAAGGCTAGAGATAAGTCACCATCAAGTACCGCTTTATGTGCGGTTTCTGAATCGACGAAATGTACCTCTAGCTGTACGGCAGGATAGGCTTGGATAAAATGCTTAAGAACAGGGGCGAGATGGTGTAAGCCTATATGATGGCTAGTACCAATGACAAGTTTGCCGGATACAATATGCTTAGAGTGCTGCAGATTGATTTTAAAGTTTTCGTAGTCTTCAAGCCATCGTTTGGCATGAGGTAACATCTCACTGGCTGCTTGAGTTGGGACAATACCGCGACCCACCGTATCAAATAACGTGATATTAAACTCATCTTCTAAGTTTTTGATGCGTTTACTGACCGCAGGCTGAGTAATGAAAAGCTTTTCTGCTGCACCCGAAATACTACCTGTATTCATCACAGTCACGAATGTCGTCAAATTTGTGGTATTCACACCGATGTCCTTAGCTACATAACGAGCTATAAATAAAAGTTGGCTGACCCAATCATAATGTATTAGAAATAAAAGTTTGCAACTATGAAAGAATCATCAATTATTATTATAGGATTAGCCTGCTATAATCACAAGACATCGAAACGTATTTTAGACATATTTATTGTATTTACTTGATAATCTGCGCCATAAATCTTATTTTAGGCATCAATTATCGCAACCATTAGTAAGTAACAGATAAAAACCTAGCATACTATGGTCCTAGTACTAGGGTTTTAGTAAATGAGAATAAAGTCATTAGCCACTAAAAAGGATAGCAATATGGCCGGTCAAACGTTATATGACAAACTTTGGAATGCTCACGAAGTCACCAAGCGTGATGATGGTTCGAGCCTGATTTATATCGACCGCCATTTGCTACATGAAGTAACAAGTCCGCAAGCATTTGAGGGTTTGGAATTGGCTAATAGAGCACCGTGGCGTCTGTCGGCTAATATTGCAAGCCCTGACCATAATGTGCCGACAGTCACCAAAGAGCGCTCAGAAGGTGTAGCAGGTATCAAGGATAAGGTCTCGCGCTTACAAGTACTGACCTTAGATGAAAACTGCAGCAAATTTGATATCGCTGAGTTTACGATTAATGATGCTCGTCAAGGGATCTTGCATGTCGTCGGTCCTGAGCAAGGCTTGGTATTACCTGGTATGACAGTTGTTTGCGGCGACTCGCATACTGCCACGCACGGAGCACTTGGCTGCTTAGCACATGGTATCGGTACCTCTGAGGTTGAGCACGTATTGGCAACCCAGTGTTTGATTCAAAAGAAATCAAAGAATATGCAAATCCGCGTCACGGGTGAGCTTGGCGCTGGCGTAACCTCAAAAGATGTGGTGCTTGCTATCATTGCAAAAATCGGTACTGCTGGCGGAACAGGGCATGCGATTGAATTTGCTGGTCAAGTATTTGAAGACATGAGCATGGAAGGTCGTATGACCGTCTGTAATATGGCGATTGAAGCGGGCGCACGCGTGGGTATGGTTGCAGTCGATGATACGACGATTGACTATGTTAAAGGTCGTCCATATGCGCCGAACGAGTCACAATGGCAGCAAGCAGAAGCTTACTGGCGTACTTTTTACTCAGATGATGACGCTGTGTTTGATAGCGTGATTGAGATTGATGGTAGCCAAATTGCACCGCAAGTATCTTGGGGTACCTCGCCTGAGATGGTGGTTGATATCACACAGTCAGTGCCAACGCCTGATCAAGCGATTGATGAAGCACAAGAAGAAGGATGGTTGCGTGCTTATACCTATATGGGTTTGGAGGCGGGTCAAAAAATTACCGATATTCAGCTGGACCGTATCTTTATTGGCTCTTGTACCAACTCACGTATCGAAGATTTGCGTGATGCCGCAGCCGTGATCAAAGGTCGTAAAGTGGCTGATACTATCAAAGAAGCCATCGTCGTTGCGGGCTCTGGACAAGTTAAATTACAAGCAGAAGCAGAAGGCCTAGATGCTTTGTTTACGGATGCAGGCTTTGAATGGCGTGAGCCTGGCTGCTCGATGTGCCTTGCGATGAATGCTGATAAGCTTGAACCACAAGAGCATTGTGCTTCGACATCCAATCGTAACTTTGAAGGTCGACAAGGCAATGGTGGTCGTACGCATTTGGTCAGTCCAGCAATGGCTGCGGCAGCGGCATTGGCGGGTCATTTTGTGGATGTGCGAACTTTTTAGTTATTACGCGTCATTTAATAATAAGCACAATATTGATAGGAAATACTATGCAAGCTTATAACACCCAAACAGGTATCGTTTGCCCACTTGATCGCGCAAACGTTGATACCGACCAGATTATCGCAAAACAGTTTTTGAAGTCTATTAAGCGTACCGGTTTCGGCGTCAATTTATTTGATGATTGGCGTTATCTGGATGAAGGCTATCCGGGTCAAGACAATAGCACACGTGTTATTAATCCTGACTTTATTTTAAATAAACCACGATATCAAGGCGCTAGTATCTTACTGGCGCGCCGTAACTTTGGCTGTGGCTCTAGCCGTGAACACGCGCCTTGGGCGCTTTCAGAGTATGGCTTTCGTACAGTCATCGCACCAAGCTTTGCCGATATTTTTTATAACAACTGTTTTAAAAATGGCATGCTACCGATTGTATTGGATGAAGAAATCGTTGATACCTTAATGAAAGCCACGTTTGCCAACGAAGGCTATGAATTGACTGCAGATCTTGAGCGTCAGGTGGTCATCACCCCAACTGGCGAAGAGTATGCGTTTGAAGTCGATGACTTCCGTAAGCATTGCCTATTAAATGGTCTTGATGATATTGGACTGACGTTGCAGCAAAGCGATGCTATTAAAGAATACGAGCAAAAAATGATGCAAAAAACGCCTTGGATATTTAATGAAGTCAGAGCCTAGTGTTTAAGCATGAAATAAAACCGCTAATGGCAAACGATTAATAACGAATATGAATCGCCATAAAAACGAGCTTAGCGCTAATACAGCGTTGAGTTATGGCGACTAAGTGGCTAAAATGAACGGTAATCTATTCTTATATTATATATTTCCATCTGATAAATAGTAGCCACCATTATGAATAAAATACGTTTTGCGGTATGGACAAGTACAGCTATTGCCATAACCTTATTATCTGGTTGTCAGGCATTGACAGGCTATCAACAGATAGATAAAGCAGAAAGCGCAAAGGTATGGACGGGTACTATTAAGCCCATTGCTGGCGAGGTAAATATTGCCTGTGTCGGCACCTACCACTGTGAGATTGTAAAGATAGATCGCACGATGGTGATATCGCCTGAAAATCATAAACCTGTGAATGCCACCATGGTGGTTGCGATGAATGCTGTGAGCCAAAACAATAAAACTCGTACAGGAAGTAAGCATTCTCAAGCTGCTATGACGATGGATATGACGCCGCTTATTCATAATAATGCCATTAAGATTGTGCCATTATCAGCGTCTGCTATGCCAAATCTTATTAACTATTATGCTCGGGTCAAACCCGCTAAACGTGAAGTGCACGTTAATTTTTATCCAGAAAATAATCTAGGTTATGTCGAGCGTTTTGCTATGATTCATGACTTTGCTGGCCCCGGCACTTATCAGCTGCGTGCTTATCAAAAAAAGTCTGGCCAGAGCTCCGGTAGCTTGTTAGATACAGCATCGCCAGAGCCTTTATGTGTTGAGCTTTATCAAGGCAATACCGTGCAGCGCCGCTTTTGCAAGCAGATTGGCACTGAGCATCAAGGAGAGTTTGTAGAAGCCAGTATCGTTAAGGCGGCATCAGTGCCATCAAAAGTAAAGGTAAAAGCCAAAGTATAATTATTAAAAGCCTGTCGTTATTAGCTACAAACAAAAGCAAGTATAAAATAAGTCATAGAAATATAAATTTACTCAACCTCAAGGACCAGTATGGCAACGATTTTAACATTAGCGGGCGATGGTATTGGCCCTGAAATCATGACTCAGGCCATTGATGTGCTGAACGCTGTCAATGATAAGTTTGCGTTAGGTTTGACCCTTGAGTCTGGATTGATCGGCGGTGTGGCAGTTGATGCAACAGGTGAACCCTTGCCAGAAGAGACGCTACAACGTGCACGCGCAGCAGATGCAGTGTTATTAGGTGCAGTTGGTGGTCCTAAGTGGGATGGTATCGAACGTAGTAAACGTCCTGAGCGCGGTTTGCTAAAAATCCGTAGTGAGCTTGGTTTGTTTGCCAATCTGCGTGTAGCCAAACTTTATCCGCAGCTTGTGAATGCTTCAAGCATTAAACCTGAGATTATTTCAGGTCTAGACTTGCTTATCGTGCGTGAACTGACTGGTGGTATTTATTTTGGTGAGCCGCGCGGTATTCGTACACTAGAAAATGGTGAGCAGCAAGGCTATAACACCATGGTGTATAGCACTAGCGAAATCAATCGTATCGGCAAAGTTGCTTTTGAATTGGCGCAAATACGCGCGCAAGCAGCAGGAACCGCTGCCAAAGTCTGCTCTATCGACAAAGCCAATGTATTGGAAGTTACTGAGCTTTGGAAACAGACCATGATCGAACTACAGCAATCAGAATATAGCGATGTGGCGTTATCTCATATGTATGCTGACAATGCTTGCATGCAGCTGATTAAAGACCCCAAACAATTCGATGTTATGGTCACTGGCAATCTGTTTGGTGATATCTTATCTGATGAAGCAGCGATGCTGACGGGTTCTATTGGCATGCTGCCATCAGCCAGCCTTGATGAAGCGGGCAAAGGCATGTATGAGCCTTGTCATGGTTCAGCGCCTGATATCGCAGGACAAGATATAGCCAATCCACTAGCGACCATTTTATCGGTCGCTATGATGTTACGTTATACTTTTAAACAAGAAGCAGCAGCGCAAGCGATTGAACAAGCGGTCAGTAATGTGCTTGATGATGGCTTACGTACGGTCGATATCTTGGATCGCAGCGAAGCTGGACTTATACAAGTCGGTTGTCAGCAAATGGGACAAGCCGTATTGGCAAAATTGGTTTAATAGAGATTACTTTATCCTAATCTGAATTTTTGAAAATTTGTAATAATGAACCCATAATTTGCTAAGCAAGTTATGGGTTTTTTTATTGCTCGCTTTTAGAGAAGATAAGCGTTCGCTAAGGTTAACGTCTTTAAACAGAAAGCTGCATAAAAGCGTTTGTTTTAACACAGATACTGCAGTCTAATGCGCTTATTAACACAATGCTGTTATATGCTCACATGGGAATATGTCACCATAGCTTATCTATAACTGGTTTAGATAAATCAATATCTACTGGCTCAATCCACATTGTAAAATCAGTCCTATACTAGTCACAGGATTTTTGACATGGACATATGGTATGTTGAACTAATTATATAATCCTAATTGGGCATTAATGGTAATAATTTTATAATTACTTATAAGTTGTTTGTAATAAAAAATATAACTTAACAAATTGGAGTAATACATGTATCAATTGACCAAAATCAGCACGGCAATCGCAGCGCTTGGTCTATCGACCATTTTATTTATGGGGCAAAGTATTGCAGTAACGAGCGATGTCAAAAATGACACGGTCGAAGGAAGTGCAAAAGGTACTGCCACTAAGAGCACAGAGTCCAATAATACAAATCAAGTAACTAGTAATAATAACGATGTCAGTCCAGTAACCAATGGCGTAAGTCAAAAAGTTGCTGGTAAAAGTAAGACAGCAGTATCGTTGAATAAGTTTTTACCGACCATAAAATATACCACTGAAAATCTACCAATGGAGGCGCAAAAGGTAAATAGTGCTACTTGGAAACAAGGTATGAAGAGAAACCGTGATACTACTACTAAGCTGCAAGCTCTATTAAACTGGCATCAAAACGGTGTTGGTGCAGTTGATGGCTATTGGGGAAAGAACTCTCGTAAGGCGATGCAGGCTTTTCAGATGGCAAATGGGTTGGCAGTGACCGATACATTAAATACTGAGACGTGGCAGGCATTAACCAAGAATGATAAGCTTATGGCACAACCGGTATTGGTCAACTATCAGCTCACTGATGCAGATATCAATATAAAAACCACGGTTATTCCAGCAGGGGCAGAAGCCAAAGCCAAGCTTGAAGGGATGTACTATGAAACTGTCATTGAAGGTTTGGCGGAAAAGTTTCATATCAGTGAAAATTATCTTAAGGCGCTCAATCCTAATGCTAAATTTGCAGTAGGCGAAACAATTACTGTCTACAATCCAGGCAATCCTAATATCAAACCTGTTAGTCGAGTGGTTGCTGATAAGACTACCGAAACATTGTATGCATATGATGATAAAGGTATCTTGGTTGCTAGCTATCCAACCACAGTAGGAAGTACAGCGACGCCATCACCAACAGGTACGCATACAGTTGCAGTTAAGGTACACGAGCCTAATTATACTTATACAGCAGAGAACGGTAGCAAGTCTATTTTGCCACCCGGTCCTAACAACCCTGTAGGTTCGGTATGGATTGGACTCAGTAAGCCGTCTTATGGGATTCATGGTTCGCCCGATCCTGCTCGTATTAGTCGTCAGGCATCAGCGGGGTGTATACGTCTAACCAATTGGGATGCGCTTGCATTACTTGGCGTGATACAAAGTGGTGCAACTGTTGAATTTAAATAACGGCTAAATTATAGACAAAAAAATACCGCTGATATCTAGCGGTATTTTTTATGGTAAAAACCATATTAACTTACTAAAATATGATAGGCAATAATGAGTAGGTTAGCAGTATCATTATTATTATCAGTTAAACCACTCAAGCATTATACATATGCTCTTATAACTATCTTAGTAGATAAGAATTTAGTTTTTACCACGATAAGTAATGCGACCTTTAGACAAATCATAAGGTGTCATCTCAACCTTAACTTTATCACCAGTCAAAATTCGGATGTAATGCTTACGCATCTTACCTGAGATGTGCGCAATAATTTCGTGTCCGTTTTCTAAACGAACTTTAAACAAAGTATTTGGAAGGGTGTCAATGACTTCGCCTTCAAATTCAATAATCTCGTCTTTTGCCATAATTTGTATCATCAATCAATTTAAAATAAGCCCATATTATACGTAAGTTAGCAGATTAAAGCAATACGGAACCTGATTTTTACTTGACAGCCTGTAAGTGATATGTATGCCAGATCCTATTGATTTAATCGGGAAGGTTGAGCCAAATAGGTGTGAGCGGCGCATCGGGCAGTAAGGTTTGAAAATGCTCAGGATAATAGGCATTAATGAAATATAAGCCATCACCTGAAGCAGTTGGTGGTGCTATTGTCCGATCTTTTTCAGCCAAAATATTTAAGAAGTCAGCCGGTTCTAAATCGTGTCTGCCGATCGCATATAACGTACCCATCAGGTTTCGCACCATATGGTGCAAAAATCCATCAGCTTGAATATCGAAGACGATAAACTGACCATGAGTAAAAAGATTGGCATGGCTAATATGGCGCACGGGCTGATTAGATTGACAAGCGGCAGCACGGTAGCTACTAAAATCATGTGTACCAACGATATCAGATGCTGCAAGCTGCATGGCTTTTAGGTCAAGCGACTCGTGAATATGTGTCACTTGATGGTTGAGGATGGCAGGTCGCTGAGTTTGATTGAGAGTAATGTAACGATAACGACGAGCAATTGCGGCAAAACGCGCATGAAAGTCAGCAGGCATCGGCTGAACCCAGCGTAAAGCGATATCATCAGGCAAAAGACTATTTACACCACGCAGCCAATTGTGCGAGGGTCGATAAGCATGAGTAACAAAATGGGCAATCATATTGCCAGCATGAACACTTGAGTCTGTGCGCCCTGCAGCAATCACTTCTACTGGTTCATTGGCAACAGTACTAATGGCGGTCTCTAACGCTTCTTGTACGCCAAGTACCTCTCTTTGGCGTTGCCAACCATGATAGTGAGTGCCCAAAAATTCAATAGCAATGGCTAAAGTATAAGTTGGGCGCTTTGCTTCGTTGTTTTCAGTTAGGGACATGGTCATTTTGGAACTTATACAGAGTTTATGAGTGATAGTTTAACGTTTTTTGATATTGGTGCCCGTTTGCTGGACGTTATTTAACCAGCGTTGTCGGCGTCGTGCTGGGCTGTCGTGGCGCAGTAACAACCATAGTAAGCGTGAATAAATGGCTGGAATGGTTAAACGACCACCTGCAATCACTTGATGATCGTATTGCCAACTGCCAGCAGCATAGGTGTCACTTACACCACCAAACGGCGATTGGCTAGCGCACACTACCATGTGACCTTTTTCATAAGCCAGTTGCAAGGCTTCTACTAACTCTACTGAATAAGGAACGTTGCCAGCGCCATAGCCTAATAAAATAATGCCACAAGGCGGCTGTGATAATAAGGCGCGCAGCTGTTGGTTTAATGCATCGATTGCATTGGGCAAGCAGTACAACGCATGAACGTAAGCGTGCTCGGCACGAACTGCAATGTCAGCACTAATATCTTGTTGGTCATCAAGCCAGTGCTGCCGACGAGTATCTGGTAAGCTTTTGACATAACTATTGGCAGGATAAGCCGCTCTAGAGTGACCAGTAAATGCCATAAAGTCGTGGCTATGTATTTTTTGCACCGTTTGCGCTGGCCATGATTCGCCGCCGAAGGCAATCTTCACCCCCGATTCACCTGCACTTGCTAGCTTTAACGAGTCAGTAAGGTTGTTCCAAGCATCACTCTGTGCATCTACTTTATAAGAGTGCAGTTCCTCACTATCTAGCAGCGGACGCATACTACCGGTAACGACAATACAAATATCGCTACCTGCAAAGGCTTCTGCTAAGAACGCTCCCAAATAACTGAGTGTATCCGTGCCCGTAATTAACACAAAACGTCTACTGCCTTGTTGATATGCCGACAGTAAAAGCTGGTAAAAATGCACAAAATCACTGGGTGTAAACTGACTGCTGTCTTTAATCAGAGTATTGTGAAGCCAAGCAATGGGCGATAGATTAAGCGCATTATCCAATTCTGCCAGTAGTTGCTGCAAAGTTGGCAAAAAAACCTCTGCTGATAGCGGCGCTAATGGACGACCATAACTCCCGAAAGTGCCGCCAGCATAAATAAGTTGAATAGGTGCAGGGATTGTATTTGTCATAGATGAGTGCACTGTATTGGTTTTAAATTGAATAGACGATAGAGCAGAATTATTGAAAGAAAAGAGATAGAAAAAGCACCATTATTATAAATGCAGCGAGTATTCTAAGTGGCTAGAATACTCGCTATCACACCAGTCATTTTAAGCAGTGCGATCAAGCAATCGTTGTGCTTGCTGCTGCTGTTCACTATTGCCTTTAGCAATGACTTCATTGAGTAGGCGTTTGGCACTATCGTATTCGCCAAGTTGCACGTATTGACCTGCTAAATCTAGCGTGACTTGATTGCTATCTAAGGATTTAACAAAATCAAAATCTGCTGCGAACCGTGACGAAAAATCTTCAGTACTGCTAGTGTCAGCTGCAGGAGCTATATCAATAGCATTGTCGAGATGAGTATTGGCATATTCGCTATCAACTTCAACTGGTGTGCTTGCTGTTGTAGACTCTGATAAAGATAAAGAATCAAAGTCAAAATCATCGTCTATGACCGTATCATCACCGAATCTCAACGTAGTAGGGGCAGTACTAGAAGCGTCGGACTCATTTTTTATGATATCTATTTCTTCAGCGCTTATATCTTCAATATTTGCATCTTCAATACTGATATCTTCGAAACTAAAATCTTCAAAATTATCTTCGACAATAGAATGCTGAATTTCTATTTGCTCTGGCGTCTCATTCGACACATCATCACTGTGTAAAGATAAGGTCAGATGGTCATCATCTAAATAAGTTGTCTCTGTTGTAGCAGGTGCATTATTGATAACGTTATTGGTATCGTCATCACTGTTTAAATCTAAGAAAAAGTCATCTTCTAATGATAGCTCATTTAAGCTGCTGTTAAAACTATCGTCGGTAGCGTCATCGGTGGGAGCCTCTGTAGATGCAAGACTGTGCTCAGATAATTCAAAATCAAAATCGCTGTCAGTACTAGGACTATTATCAGTGTCGCTGTCAGTGTCTATAACCACAGTTGCAGGCGCAAAAATATCTTCATCTACTACATCAAGCGTGGTGACAGGTGCCGGGTTATTACTAGTATGGACAGGTTTATTAGTGCCATCTTCTAAATCACTCAGACTAAGATCAAACGCTTGCTCAATATGATCGAAATTATTATCATCAAAAGCATTCGAAGCCGTTAAGGTTTCACTCGTTGCTTCTGACAAGTCGTTTTTGTATTCAACATTTTGAACCGTATTAGTATCAAGGATTGGACTGTTGCTGCTGGCTTTATTGGTCGGTAGATCAAAATCTAAACTTTCAAATTCAGCGCTTTGACTATTATCTGCTGACAATGCTCGCTTATCGACTTGGTTTTGTTCTTCAGTTAGCAAAGCTTTTAACTCATCAGCTTGTGCGATACTTTTGTCATCATTATTTGCTTTGATAGCATCATAGACTTTATTGAAATTCTCAGACTCATCTATCGTGGCATATACCGCAAGGAGCTTGAGAGATAATTGGCTATCATTTGGCTTTTCGCTTAAGCCGCGATTGAGCGTTTCAATCGCTTTATCATAGCGCTGTTGGTCCATAAAACGTTGAGCAATCTCAATATGATCAAACTTTTTCTCATGATTGATAGCTGTTTGAGTAGGCGTACTTCTAGAAGCAGCATGCTTCGATAAGGGCTCAATTTTGCCAGTATTTGTACTCAAATGCTCTGATGGCTTTTGCGCTTTGTTTTTGCGCATGACCAAGACCGCAACGAGTAAAATAACCACCAATCCGGCGATGATATATAGCATATTGTCCATAGTTACTCCCACGCCTACGATCAGAGCTGCTTGCATTGATCTGTTAGGCAATTATTGATTGCGTAATTTTTTGAGACGAGCTTGCAGCTCAGCCAGTTTTTGATTTTGTAATTGTAATTTGCGAGTATAGCTCTCAAGCGTACCACTAGTTTTTGATAACTGCTGAGCTTGTGATGCGGTACTTTGTCTTGATGATTTAAGCAGGTCTAACACTTCCATGCTAAGTCCGTTACCCGTTGCCATGCCTGCTTTGGTTTTAGTGCCATCTGCGCTGCCTTCATGACCAGGAGCAAGGACAGAAAACTGCGCCTTTGGTAAAAATTGAGTCTTAGTGGTCGCCGGCTTTTCAGTATGTTTTGTTGCTTGCGTATTGGCACCTTTGGACACAGGATTTGATGCAGTTGGTTTTTTTGCGACAGGTGTATTGGCGCTTCTATATTGCCTTTGAGCACTGATAGCAGCTTCAAGTTTTTGCTGTGAAGGTAGCGCATCATAATTAGGTAAACTCAACTGTGCATCTGCTTTTAATTGATTGGCGTTTCTATTGATAAAAGCGTCAGGATTTTGCGTCTGAATTTCTTTCATAACGGTTTGAACGTCGATATTGTTCTTCTCTGCGATTTGCTGTGCAATCACCCACAAGTTGTCGTTACGCTGCACGGTATAATTGATCTCGCTACTAGCTGACTTATCTGATACTTGGCTTGAAGTGTTTTTTGCTGCGGCCGACGTTTTAGGCGTTACTGCTTTCTGCCAGGCATTCGAGTTAGGGGGAATATTATTGAGAGGGGCTGTAGCGACGATATTATTACTATCATTTGGGATAATAGCTTTATTTTTATTGGTGAAAGCTGCTTCATTCGGCGTCAGGGTTTTGAGCGCCATAGGACTAGCAACCATCATATCTGTATTGCTTTGACTCTTCGGCTGTATCTGACGAGTAATTTGTATGTTTAAAATATCGAGCTGTTTATCAATCTCGCTAGTAGCAGAAAGCGTACTATTTGATGAGACGGTTAAAGCTGTATTATTATTTGCGCCCGCCATGACACTATCGTTTTTTATATCAATAGGATTATTTAATCGACCATTTTCTAAACGGCTAGGCGCATAGGTTGTGATATTGCTTTGTGTCGTTTTTGCAACTGCTGTTGGTAGGCCAGAGGGTATAGTCGTTGCTTGAACGCTTGGTATTTGTGAGCTTGACGCTTGGATACTTGGCGTTTGAATAACAGGTACTCGTATATTAGGCGATTGAACATTGCGCTCGGGTAATGTTGCAGCCTTTAGTGTAGGTTTCGATGAACCAGATGATAATAAAGGTGGCGGTGCACCATTTCTAACCGTCAATGGCTGCGCGTTAGTTGTAGAAACCACGGGTAAATTAGGCTTTTTTGCGCCTGTTACGATATTTTTAGAAGTCGCAATCGGCAAGCTATCATTAAGCGGCATCAGTAATGTTTTTGGGATAACATTACGCTGATTGCCATCATTAATTGCTAGAACCACATCGGCAAAGGGTTTGGACATAGGCTTGGTGGTGGTAATAAAAACTTGACCACTTGTAGCTGAAGTCGGATGAAAGCGTACGATCATGGAATCAGTTGGGGTTAGACCCATTTGCTGATAAATGGCAGAATTTGCCAAACTGGCTGAAAAGTCAGTGTTTTCAATATCAGTGACCATAATACTGGCAACTAAAGGTTCGTGCTGAGCTGAAATAACAACTGTTTTGCCGATAGTCGCTGCTTGGGCGCTAGATATTAAGGCTGCATAACTTATTGAATAAAACAATGCCATCGATACTGCGCGATGTATGCTAGTCAAGCGGTAAGATAAATGACAAGACATATGCAGCCCTTTGGAGTAAAAGTTGTCTGTGTTGTTATAACAAAATACTGTTTAGTTTACCAGTTTATTCCACTGCTGTTGTGACCAATAGTTCAATTGCATGTTTAATACTTACACACATCAGTCAACTTTTTTATCAAGCAGCATGGCATCACCATAACTAAAAAACCGATACTCGGATTCGATGGCATGTTGATAAGCTTCTTCGATAGATTTTTTTGTCGCAAATGCGGACACTAGCATCAGCAACGTAGACTTTGGCAAGTGAAAGTTGGTCAGTAGCTTATCCACGACGCCAAACTCAAAACCGGGATATATAAAAATCTCTGTATCACCTGCCCAGCCAGAGAGTGGCTGTCTATCGACTGCGGTTTGTTGGTAAGCCGTTTCAAGGACACGTGTGACAGTAGTCCCGATAGCAATGACTTGCTTGCCATTGGCATGGGTCTGATTGATAAGGTCGGCAGTGGCTTGAGGCAGGTGTGCATATTCGCTATGCATCGTATGATTCAGCAGGTTCTCTGTTTTTACCGGAGCAAAAGTACCTGCGCCGACATGCAGTGTAACAAAAGCGGTTTGAATACCTTTTGCCGCCAGCTTTTCTAATACAATATTGTCAAAATGTAAGCTTGCTGTCGGGGCAGCGACGCTGGCAAGCTTAGCAGGGTCATGAAAAACAGTCTGATAGCGAGTATTGTCGGTCGCATCGGCATGGCGTTCGAAATAGGGTGGAATAGGCAGCTCACCATATAGCTCTAAATCAGGCAAAATGGGCGTATCAAAAGCCAAGATAAATAAGTTCTCTTGGCGTCCAATCATGACACCAGTCATATGACTATCAGCAAGTACAAGACCTTGTCCAAGCTTCAACGCTTTACTGGCTTTAACATGACAAAGAGCGATATGCTTTTTTGCAATCACCGTCATGTCTATGATGTCAGAATTTGACGTTATTGTGTCTAGATCCGCGCTATTTAAATCGGATAGAGCGACCAAACGCTCTATTAATACTTCAATCTTTCCACCGGTATCTTTTTGACCAAATAAGCGCGCTTTCATTACCTTGGTATCGTTAAAAACAATCAAGTCGCCTGCATTAAGTAATTCTGGCAACTCAGAAAACAGCTTATCTTCAACTTCAACCTGACGATTAACATTGTTAGCAGGCAAATAAAGTAGCTTTGACGCGGAGCGCTGCGCCAATGGATAACGGGCAATCAGCTGGTCTGGCAGTTCATAATCATAATCATCAACACTTAGATACTTTAAAATATCGTCATTATGACTGGCAGTAATTTCAGAGTTATTATTTAAGGTTTGAGGTTCAGAATCAGTCATAAGAAAGTCTTTCGATAGGTGGGAATTTTGAGAGCAATTGTAGCAGAAATGAGGATATGAAAGAATGTTTTACTAAGCAGGACTTTTTTATTTACCTCTAAATATAAATAAAATAGCCTAAGTAAAAAATTGAGATATTTATTTAGGAAAACTCTCTAAAGAATTCAGGCGAAAAATCATTCAAATAAATTTAATTGTGGCGTGACTTGCGTTGCAGATGTCAGTGAGGAAAATGTCACACCAACCAATCGAATAGGAAGAGTACGCGGAATGTCCAAAAAGAGTTTATCTAACCAAAAATGAGCGGATTCTGCGCTATCAAATGCCGTCGATAAGGTGTGCGAGCGCGTGACTTGAGTAAAATCTGAGTATTTGACCTTTAGAGTAATAGTATAGGCAATGAGCTGTTTTTTGTGCAGCTGACTAAAGGCATCGGCATTTTGTTCATAGACTTGTATTTTTAGTTCATTATCATCCGTTAAGTTTTCTCTAAACGTAGTCTCAGAGCCAACCGATTTGTGTGTACGCTCAGACTTGACCGCACGCTCATCACGTCCATGAGCGATATCATGATAAAACTGTCCACGCTTACCGAACTCATTGACTAGTATGGCAGCTGGCGTACGCCGAAGGTCAGCGCCGTTACTAACACCCATTGCATGCAGGCGTTTGGCCGTTGCCTTACCAATACCGTGGAAGCGTTCAATAGGCAAAGTGCTGATAAAGGCATCAGCATCCGCTGGCGTGATGACCGCTGTGCCATTAGGTTTATTAATATCAGAGGCAATTTTCGCCAGCATTTTATTAAATGAGACACCGGCAGAGGCGTTTAGACCCGTTTGTCCTAAAATCTGCGCCCGTAACCAATTTGCCATTAATGTGGCTGAGCCTTGATGGACAGACAATCCAGTAACATCCAAATAGGCTTCATCTAATGATAACGGCTCAACGTGCGGCGTCAGACTGTGCATGATACGACGTATCTCAACACTAACAGCACGGTAAACATCAAAGCGCGGCGGTACAAATATCACGTCAGGACAGCGCTTTCTGGCTTCATAGCATGACATGGCGGAGCGCACGCCAAACTTACGGACTTCGTAACTGGCAGCAGCAACCACGCCGCGACCGTTGGGATCGCCGCCAACCACCAATG
Organism: Psychrobacter sp. LFX-11D; assembly: GCF_904846475.1. Classification (NCBI taxonomy): domain Bacteria; kingdom Pseudomonadati; phylum Pseudomonadota; class Gammaproteobacteria; order Moraxellales; family Moraxellaceae; genus Psychrobacter; species Psychrobacter sp. LFX-11D. The sequence goes on along the minus strand of NZ_CAJHAV010000010.1, from coordinate 91,166 downwards.
GCTTGCCACGCAGCTCAGGAAAATCACGCTGTTCTACACTGGCATAAAAAGCATCCATGTCGATATGAATGATTTTGCGAAGGTCAGATTGGCTAACGTCAGGTTTAGTGTTTGTTGTTGTAACATGTATTGTCATAAAAACTATTTTACCTGATTTTTCGCACCGATTTTGGTCTCTAATGCTCACTCAAAAATTGAGAAGTGTTACATAGATTGATAAAAAACAAGAGTTTCATTAGAGTTTTCAACTACTGAAAACTATTCTAAAAATTTAATATCGATAGCGCATCATCATCGTTCATTTAATCGATAATATTCAAAGAACTATTAGGTTATAAGGTGCCAAATCTGATAAATATGCATGCCACTTAGTAATATTTTTAAATGTACTGACCGTTCATATTCATATCTTGACCATTCATCGGAAATACTATATCTGGTTGTTACACTTTTGCTTGCATAGCGTTACAATAAGACAGCTAGGATACAAAGCGTTTATAGAATAGAGCAAGAAAGGTAAATCATCGTTAAATATAGGCATAATTTTTGATGGGTACAGATGAGTAGCAAATGGATTTGCATCGCTTATATTAAGCTCATCGCTTTAGCAACGATAAAGATCATTAATAAATATCAGTATAGAAAACCCTATATTTCATGACGAATAGCTCAAACTATGGTGAGAGAAGTTAAGGAGCTGGGTATGAATAATGAGTTGAGAGGAAGCGATTTAACACGCGCATTGCTTGCACGAGGTGACAAACAAATATGGTGCGCAGTCGATGATGACAGTGACGAACAAGCGATGATGGATCATTGTGGTAACGATTTTACCGCTTATATTGTCGAATTTAAAGATGGCTGTTTTTACTGTAATTGTGGTACGGCTTGGCTGTTCGCAGTACCCATAAAAACAGTGGCTGCAACACAATATGATATGAATATTTGAATAGCCTATTTTCCATACTTTAAGTTAGAGAGTATAAATGGCAATAGCACCACTATATTTTCAGAAAAAAGCCTCCTAAATCGGAGGCTTTTTTGCAGCTTATATCAAGCATTTGGTGCATCAGGCTGCACCATAGGGTCAGCGTCGGCAAAAGCCTTTAATGTTCGACAGTGGGCGTCGATCGCAACGATATTTGGATAAGCACTGAGATCTACCTTGAAGCGTTCGGCAGAAGAGACCTGCGGAATCAGATAGCAATCTGCAAAAGTAGGGCTGTCGCCATAGCAGAATTTACCGTGTGTTTTGTCTTGTGCCAAGCGTTTTTCGAGAGCGTCAAAACCTTCAATCATCCAGCGATGGCACCAAGCCATAACTTGATCTTCATCTACTGACAGTTCATTACGCAGATACTGCAAGACACGTCGGTTATTTAGCGGATGGATATCGCAGCCAATCATAGCGCTTAAAGCCCTTACTTGCATGCGACCTGCTGCATCTTTGGGCAACAAAGGATGCTCAGGATAGACCTCTTCTAACCACTCCAAAATAGCAGGACTTTGATACAACCATAAGTCATTTACTTGTACGACGGGTACCAAGCCTTGAGGATTAATAGATTGAAAGATGGCTTCTAATTGCTCATCTTTTGCTAAATTAACCGCAACGTAATCGTAATCTAACTGCTTTAAATTCATTGCGATACGTGTACGGTAAGAGGTACTACTGCGAAAGTAGCCATAAAGTGTCATCATAGGGCATTCCTTTTATTATGCTGTGTTGTGAGTAAGATAAAGGGTTATAATTACTGAGCTTACTAATGTCTTAAAGAGTAAAAGATACCTATTATGACATTAAGTCTTTATTTCAATTTTCTAATATTGTATTGATAACGCATTCAGTTAATCATTCACAGAGTAAACCATGCCAGCAGCTGAAAACCTGATAGAAAATCTTCCTACGATGAATAAAAACCAAGGCGGCGTACAATCGCTTGAGATTGGGCTGTCGGTATTAGACGTGCTCATCGATTGTAACGAGCCGATGATGCTAAAGGATATTGCACAAGCCATGCAAATGCATCCAGCAAAGTGCCACCGTTATTTGGTCAGTCTTATTCGTAAACACTATGCTCGCCAGCTCAGTGATGGACGTTATGGACTTGGTGATAGAGTTCATGCAATGGGCGCGCTAGGAGCAGTAGGTCATAGTGGGTTTAATCAAAATAATATCTTGGATCGTCTGACGCATATTGCTAATGAGATCAAAGACATGCTTAATTGCGGTGTACAAATCGCTAAATGGTTCAGCGAAGGTCCCATTATCATTCAATCTGTTGAACCAGATAGCGCTATTAGTATTATTACTCGTATCGGATCGCGTATGCCCTTGACTACGTCGGCGACAGGTCATTTGTTTGCAAGCTATCAGCCAGATACCATTATCAAACCCTTGGTCATCGCAGAATGGCAGGCGAAGCAAGAGCAAGCAATAACGGAGAAATGGCAGTACTTTAACCAGTTGCGAGCGAAAGTTCGTACCCAAGGCTATGCGACTGTTACTGGTGATATGTTAATGGGGATTAATGCGATTACTATTCCCGTTATCATACCGCAGCTCTCAACCACTGCGAATCTATATGACAAAGACAAACTATCTGTTGAAAGTTTGTCTTTGGAGTATGCCATTACTATCATTGGTACCACAGAGCAGTTGCCCATGAGTGAGCAGCATAATGTGGTCGAGCAAATATTAGCAATTGCACAGCGTTATCAAATAGTGTAGCTCGTAAAATAGCTAAAACTTATCTTAGCTATTTTATAAAGAATAATCTAAACGCTAAAAAATATTACTCACCGGCAGGCGCGACTTCTCGTGCTTCAGCCAGCTCCTCTGCATGTAGAAACTGAGTATGAGCGGGTGCGCGTTTGGTACGTGACCATTCGTCCAGCATCTCATATTTCATCTCTTCAGTAATCATCGAAACTTTTTCTTCTGAGGTAATATCATCGTAAGTAAGCTCCATACGATGTCCATTAGGATCGAAGAAATAGATAGAATGGAAGATGCCATGATTCGTCACACCGACCACGTCGATGCCGTTTTCTTCCAAATGCTTTTTAGCTGCCATTAAGGCATCACGGTCTTTTACCTTCATCGCTAGATGTTGTACCCAGCTTGGCGTATTAGGGTCAAAGCCCATTTCAGGCTGATTAGGCACTTCAAAAAATGCCAATACATTGCCATTGCCCGCATCTAAAAACACATGCATATAAGGGTCAAAGGCTTTGGTCGAAGGTACATGATCCTCAGCGAATGCTAGGATGAAATCCATATTCAGATATTTTTTATACCATTCAACGGTTTCTTTAGCGTCTTTGCAGCGATAGGCCACATGATGGATTTTTTCAATTTTAAAACTCATATCAAACTCCTTTTGATAGGGCGTACGATTCAACACACTGTCAGAGCATCATTAATAGATAATAACTATTTGAAAGTGTGAGCCGTTTATTTATACAGCTGGTTTATGTCCGACTGTTATTTGTCAAAATCGAAGGTAAGGGCAGGCAATACTTTGCCGCGTACTTCGCCAAAGCCAACACGAATACCGTCTTTTTCGCTATAGCCTTTCATGATGACCGTGTCGCCATCTTCGATAAAGCTGCGTGTCTCACCGCCTTGGAGGGTGACAGGTTTGGTTGCATTCCACGCAATCTCTAACATTGAGCCATAAGAATCAGGCGTCGGTCCTGAGATAGTCCCTGAACCCATCATATCGCCCACTTCTACTTTACAGCCAGTAATAGTATGGTGAGTCAACTGCTGCGCCATTGACCAGTACATATATTTAAAATTGGTTTCGCAAACCACCGTTGCTTCTTCAGCATTTTCAGGCAATAGTTCTACTGATAAATGAATGTCATAACTATTATTGCTGTCTTTTTCGTTCAGATAAGCAAGCGGCTTTGGTTCTTGCGTTGGGCATGGCATCTTGAACGGTGCTAAGGCTTCCATCGTCACAATCCATGGGGATACTTCAGAGGCAAAAGTTTTGGCGTTAAATGGACCTAATGGCACGTATTCCCATTTTTGAATATCACGAGCTGACCAATCGTTCAGCAAAACCATACCGAAAATATGATCAATAGCATTATCTACGGCAATCGGTTGACCAATATTATTACCTTTGCCAACGACAAACGCCGTTTCAAGCTCAAAGTCCAGACGCTTACAAGGTGAGAAAATAGGGCGGTCATCGGCATTGGGTTTTAGCTGACCCGATGGACGTATCACATCTGTACCACTGACGATGACGGTGCTGGCGCGTCCGTTATAGCCTACTGGCATCTCAGTCCAGTTAGGCAATAAGGCGTTACTTGGGTCACGGAACATAGTACCGACGTTGGTTGCGTGTTCTTTAGACGAATAGAAATCGGTAAAGCCGGGCACTTGAACCGGCAAATGCATAGTGACATCTGATTGTTGAAATAGGGCTTTTTGCTGCAAATCTGTGTTGTCACGTAAAGTATCGCAATCACTAGAGAGTAGCGTTTGAATCGTTTTACGCGCTTTGCTCCAATTGTCTCGACCAGAATTAATAAAGGCGTTTAACGTGTTTTGATCGAAATATGAACCACCGTCTAAACTCAATAGCCCTTCAGCTTCAAGTACCGATAAGTCTAATACTTGCTCACCAATAGCCACGCCAGCGCGACGTTTGCCGTCAGTACTTTCACTAAAAATGCCATAAGGCAGATTATGAATAGAGAAGTCAGAATCGGTTGCAATATCGAGGAAAGATGAGAGGTTTTTGTCAATCGTTGACATGATCGGCTCCTTGCTAAAGCGAATATTAAATTACGTTATAATTAACTACTTACGTATAATGTAATTTATAGCGTAATCGATTGCAAGTTTTTTTATGTGCTCGTTCTATAAATTGATTGAGTTTTGACCGAGACTAAAAGCTATTTGGTTATTGTTTTTGCTAAAAATATCACCACTACGAAATCCAACGCATGAAAAAAGGCTAAGTAATGATACTTAGCCTTTGTTTATATTTTAATAAAAGCGATGAGGGAATTAATCTTTTAAAACGTCAACCATCGCATTGGCAACATAGTCGATATTGGTACTGTTTAAGCCGGCAACACACATACGCGAGTTCGATACCATGTAGATACCATACTTGCTTTGTAGTTGTGCAACTTGTTCAGGCGTTAGACCTGTAAAGCTAAACATACCGTTCTGGGCGGTCAAGTAATCAAAGCTACGACCTGGGATTTTTTCTTCTAATACTGATTTGAGTTTGGTACGCATAGATTTGATACGGTCACGCATCGCATATACTTCGCCAACCCATTGCTCATGTAGCGCTTCGTCGTTCATAACGATATCAACCACGCGACCACCATGTGATGGCGGGCTTGAGTAGATACGACGTACCGTAGAGTTCAGCTGACCAAAGACGCGATCAGTTTCATCTACCGTTGGGCAAACAACTGATAGACCACCGACACGCTCGCCATATAGCGATAAGTTTTTAGAGAATGAGTTACTCACAAACAATGGCAGACCCATATCAACCGCTTTGCGAATTGCGTAAGCATCGCTGTCCATATCTTCGCCAAAGCCTTGGTAAGCGATGTCCATAAATGGAATCAGCTCACGCGCTTGAATGACGTTTAGCACGGTATCCCACTGCTCACGAGTCAAGTCCATACCGGTTGGGTTATGGCAGCAAGGGTGCAATAAGATGACGTCGTCTTTATTTAAAGTCTCAAAAAAAGCAATCATCTCATCAAATTTGATGCTGCTGGTCGCTTTGTCGTAGTACGGATATTTACCGACTTCGACGTCAGAGCCTTCAAAGATAGCAATGTGGTTGCCCCACGTTGGGTCGCTGACGTAGCATTTAGACTGCGGGAACCATTCATGGATAAATTCTGCGCCCACTTTTAACGCACCAGAACCGCCGATAGTGGCGATGGTCGCAACCAAACCGTCTTGTAAGATTTGAGCGTCTTTACCAAACAGCAATTCCTGACAACCTTTACGGTGTCCGGGTAAGCCGGCCATTGGCAAATAAGGACGAGGAGAGATTGGGTCTGCAATACGCTGCTCAGCCGTTTTGACACACTCAAGGACTGGCAATTTGCCATCCTCATCATAATAAACGCCCACGCCTAAATTGACTTTATCTGGGTTGGTGTCGGCGGCAAATTTGTCCATCAATCCTAAGATCGGGTCACCGGCATAATAATCGATACGTTCAAACATTTTTTTTCCTTACAAGGGAGATGAGTTAAGGCGTTAAAAAGCATAAACCAGTTTGGCGATTAACTCAACGTTAGATTCAGTGATACTGATTAATTAACGCATTTTTTTGTTTATTGGCAAATTTTTGGACAGATTTTAGCCCTTGCCAAACTTAAGTAATGAGTTGGTTAAAGGAGGCTTAAATACACTTAAATACTCTGTAAATCATCAAAGTGACTCGCAAAGTAAGATTGCAAGAATTGCTTAAAGGCAATGCTGGCGGGTGATAATGCCCGTGACGAGCGTTGGTAAATAAAAAAGCGGCGCATCTTGACCGGTTGTGCCAAGGGGCGCATCTGTAAGCCATTGGCGCTTACCCAATCTATCACCTCCGGCATATAAGGCAAGCATAAGGTAATGCCAAAACCTTGGCGGGTCATCTCAAGGGCGGTGGACATAAAGTTAACTTTATAGCGTGCTTGTTGGATATGGCTGGCAATACTTTCATCAAGCTCGGCGGTCACTTGCTCAATAAACGGCCCTTGCAAGGTAATAAGCGGAATGTCTACCAAGTCCTGCCAGACGACTTCTGATTTTTGTGCCAGCGCATGGCTGTCAGGCATCACCACACAAAACGGCAGCTGATATAACAAATCGGCGCTGATGTCATCCTCAGATTCCATAAAACCAAGCTCAGTCCCGACGCCCAAATCTACCTCGATGTTTTGAATGTGTTCTAAAACATTTTCAGCTGAGCAATCAAGTAAAGACACGCTGATATCTGGATATTCTTTAGCAAACTGGGCAATAACCGCTGGCATGGAGGAGGCGGCAAATTGCGACACCGCAAGCCTAACCTGACCTTGTGCCAAACTTGTCAAACTACTGGCTTCATTTTCAAACAGCTGCATCTCATTTAAGATACGCCGCGCTTGTGGCAATAAATGATGCCCGACAACGGACAAAGAAAGCTGGCGTGTGGTGCGATCAAACAACACGATACCGAGGCTAGATTCTAGCTCTTTAATCAAACCACTGACGGCAGATTGGGTTAAATGCATCTGCTCACTGGCACGGGTAAAACTGCCATTGTCGGCAACGCTGATAAAAGCGGTCAATTGGCGAATACTGATATTCATAAGCAAACCTGATAAATAAATCAAAAAATACGATTAGTCTTATAAATCAAGCTAATCTAATATAAATGCATCGTCAATAAGAATATTGATTGAAGTTATTTTTTAGCATTATATTTTTACTGTTTTTTATACCACCAATTGAAATTAAGGATGATTACAATGGCCGATTTATTTGAAAACCCAATGGGATTGCAAGGGTTTGACTTTGTTGAATTCGCCTCACCTCAACCACAAGCTGTTGCAGAGTTATTTGAGCAGTTGGGTTTTACCCATGTGGCCAATCACCGCTCAAAGGACGTGGCGTTATACCGTCAAGGTGATATCAACCTTATCATCAATCGTGAGCCAAAAAGCCAAGCCAGTTACTTCGTTGAAGAGCATGGCGCAGGGGCTTGTAGCATGGGTTTTCGCGTCAAGGATTCTAAAAAAGCCTATGAGCTGGCGATTGAAAAAGGTGCGCAGCCAGTAGATGTGCCAACAGGGGTGATGGAATTAAGACTGCCTGCTATCAAAGGCATTGGCGGCTCTCTCATCTATTTGATTGACCGTTTTAAAGATGGCGAGTCTATCTATGATGTCGATTTTGAATTCTTACCAGACGTTGACAGACGCCCTGTAGGTTATGGCTTTAAAGTCATTGACCATCTAACGCATAACGTTTACCGCGGCCGTATGGCGTATTGGGCAAACTTCTATGAGCGCATCTTTAACTTCCGTGAAATCCGTTATTTCGATATCAAAGGCGAGTACACCGGCCTGACCAGTAAAGCGATGACCGCCCCTGATGGCAAAATCCGTATCCCGTTAAACGAAGAGTCTAAGCAAGGCGGCGGCCAAATCGAAGAATATTTGATGCACTTTAACGGTGAAGGTATTCAGCATATCGCGCTATTGAGTGATGATTTATTGTCTAGCATCGACAAATTGCGAGAGATGGGCATTCCACTCATGACGGCACCAAATGATACTTATTATAAGATGCTTGATGAGCGTCTACCAGGTCATGGCGAGAATATCTCTGAGCTACAGATGCGCGGTATCTTGTTAGATGGCACGACCGAGGGCGATGTTCCGCGTCTACTGCTACAGATTTTCTCTGAAACCATCTTAGGAAGCCCAGTATTCTTTGAGTTTATCCAGCGTAAAGGCGATTATGAAGAAGGCTTTGGTGAAGGTAACTTTAAAGCATTGTTTGAATCTATCGAGCGCGACCAAGTACGCCGCGGCATGGTTGGTCAGACAGAGACTGAAACGCCATAATTGTCAGAGATTTTTTAAGAGTACTTTTAAAAAAGCACTTTTCAATAAGTATTAAAAGGGCAAGATGAAAGGGGTTTATCTTGTCCTTATTACCTTTGTTACTCTGCTATTTAATAATAAAACGCTCAAAGCTAGGCAGACAAAGTGAATAAAGCAAATGACTGATACCAAGGTATTAGACTCATTGCAATATTAAGGAAACTAGGCATGGAAAGCCGTCAAGAGAGAACTGCGTACATAAAGCCTCTCAGTAGCAATTCGTTAAGCACTGAAGCTTCTACTCATCATTTAACTCAGAAGAAGCAACCTTACGTATCGCGTCAGCCAGACAATCATGGTCATATTCATTATAGTGACGATGAAAACGCGATGTGGCAAGCGCTGCTTGAACGTCAAGCCAAGCAAATACCCAATCGTGCCAGTTCAGCCTATATCGAGGGTTTAGAGAAACTCAAATTACCGGCAACGCATATTCCGCAACTACAAGATATTGATGAAGTATTGCAAGCCAATACCGGTTGGCAAACCGCTGCTGTACCGGCGTTAATCAGCTTCGGTAAATTCTTCAAACTCTTAGCTGATAAACGCTTTCCGGTTGCGACCTTTATCCGTCGTTTTGATGATATGGACTATATCGAAGAGCCAGATATTTTTCATGAAATCGTTGGGCATTGTCCGCTGCTGACCCATCCTGCGTTTGCAACTTTTAATGAGACTTATGGCAAGCTTGGTCTCAATGCGACCAAGCAAGAGCGTCTTTATTTAGCGCGCCTGTATTGGTTCACCATCGAATTTGGTCTAATGGGTGCTACCAAAGAAACCCGCAAGATTTATGGCGGCGGCATTTTAAGCTCACCGTCTGAAACCATCTATGCCCTAAGCGATGAACCGGACTGTCGTGCGTTTGATTTGATTGACGTCTTGCGCACTCCTTACTGTATTGACCAAATTCAGCCTATCTATTATGCAATTGACGATTTGGATACGCTATTCGATATCGTGAATAGTGACATTATGGGCGCTGTACAAAAGGCGATGAGTTTAGGACTGTTTGAGCCAACGTATGCTATCAAAACTGCTTAATAGACAGTACATTTTTCATAAGTAATAAAAGAACCAACGTCAACACGGACGTACATTTATTAAAAAATTAATCGTTAAAATAAAAGGACATTACAATGACGACATTATCACAAGCCAGCTGTGAAGCCTGCCGTATTGGCGCACCGACAGTCAGCGACAGCGAAGCAACAGAGCTATTACAACAAATTCCAGAGTGGACGTTGATTGAGGTCGATGGCATCAAGCAATTACAGCGCCAATATAAATTTAAGAACTTTGTCTTAGCAATGGCATTTGCCAATGAGCTTGCTGAGATTTCTGAGGCAGAAGGGCATCATCCGGGCATATTGGTAGAGTGGGGCAAGGTTACGGTCACTTGGTGGTCGCATAGCATTAAAGGTTTGCATCGCAATGACTTTGTCATGGCAGCCAAGACCGACAGCTTACTCACCAAATAATCAGAGTAGCAATACTGCTAGCAACTGATTAAACTTGTCACCCCAAAATCAAACCCCAATGCCAGAAACCACTGGCACACTAAGGATGTGTGATGCCTCCAAAAATTCTAACCCAAATCTCACCGCAACTGGCATTTATGATTTCAGCCATTGTCATTGCTATCATGGGCGTTACCATGATTGGCTTTGGCTGGGTACCGCATTTATCATTAATCCTCGCTATCTGTGTCCTGCTAGGCATTGGTATATTTAAAGGATTAAGTTTTGATGACATGCAAGCGCAAATGGCATCCGGCGTTATGCGCGGTATTGGTGCGATCTATTTATTCTTCTTTATCGGTTTGATGGTCGCCGCCTTAATGATGTCTGGTGCTATTCCAACCTTGATGTATTTTGGTTTTGAGCTAATATCTCCGCAATATTATTATATCTCCGCCTTTGTGTTGACCTCTATTATTGGTATCGCTTTGGGCAGTAGTTTGACGACTGCTGCGACGCTTGGCGTGGCTTTCATTGGTATGAGTGATGCCTTTGATGCTAACGTTGCGATAGCGGCAGGCGCTGTGGTATCAGGGGCGTTTTTTGGTGATAAAATGTCGCCATTATCGGATACTTGTACCATTGCTTCAGCAGTTGTAGGCATCGATTTGTTCGAGCATATACGCAATATGACGTATACCACAGTTCCGGCATGGATATTAACGGTTATATTATTTTGGTTTTTCTCTGGACAGACGGCTGGCTCAGATTTAAGTCAAGTAACGGTGCTAAAAGGACAATTGATTGACAGTGGTTTGGTACATGGTTATGCGGTATTGCCATTTGTGGTCTTGATTGCGCTGGCTCTATTTCGAGTTAATGCCATTTACACCATTATTTGTACCATTGCTGTGGCAATTATCATTACTTATATGCATAGCACGCCAAACGTTGGGCAGTTGGGTGGTTATTTCTTTGCAGGTTATACACCCGCAGAGTCATTAGAGCTTGGTGAAGTGGGCGGTATGCTGTCGCGTGGCGGTGTACAAAGTATGTTCTTTACTCAAGCCATCGTGATATTGGCGCTGAGTTTAGGCGGATTGCTGACGGCGTTGGGTATCTTGCCAGCACTGTTATCTGGTATCAAAGACAATTTAACGACAGCAGGACGCGCCATTTTTGCCGCTGCCATGTCAGCGCTGAGTATCAATGTCCTTATCGGTGAGCAGTATTTGAGTATTCTTTTATCTGGTACGGCATTTCGTCCGACGTTTGAGCGCTTGAACTTGCATCCAAAAAATCTATCACGCACCATTGAAGATGCCGGTACAGTGATCAATCCACTTGTACCATGGAGTGTGTGCGGTGTGTTTATCAGCCAAGCGTTAGGTGTGCCAGTGCTTGATTATCTACCTTATGCGTTCTTCTGCTATTTATCATTGCTACTGACAATATTGTTTGGCTTTACAGGGATAACGATTACGCGTAAAGATGGGTCTAGCGTCCGTAAGCATCAAAAAGCGCAAGCAGTTAATTAAATAACGGCTATATAAACCCCTTTAAAGAATATTCATTCTTTAAAGGGGTTTTTTCGTAATAGGCTAATCATCTGCTCTAAAAAATCAGCGACGTGCTTATGAAGGTTTTCTCGATAGGCCCAATGATGCTTGACCTCGTAACTTGCCTCATTGGGCAGTAGTATTTTCATCACCCCCATCTCTTCATAACGCTTTGCCAAATCATTGGGCAAGTAGCCGACATGATGACCCGCTAAAATTAATTGCGCGGTTGCCTCCATATGATAAGTGGTGGCACTCAAGGTTTTTGGGCGGACATGATTGATACTCAAATCAGTAATATAGCCTCGTTTTATCCATGGATAGTTTTGTTCCAAACCCTCAAAGGTTAACCCTTCCGCCTCATAAAATAGCTGATGCTCACGTCCACAGCAAACCACTTGCTTTTCGATAAATGCTGGCTGGAAAGTTAATAGGGGTGGGAAGCTACCAAAATATCCCACGCCAATATCACTTTCATTACTTAAAAGCTTATCAAGCATACTCTCAGGGCTTTGCACATCGATAGAAAAATGTATTAATGGATTATTACGATAGCTTGCTGCTAAGCACTGACGTAACGCATCATAAAAAACCGTTGGCATTTGATCGATAAGACATAACCGAATATGACCGCCGCGTACCGAATCCAGTTGCCGAATATAGTGCAGTTGATGCTGAAAGCTTGCCACCGCTTCGGTAAAACTTAAGCAAGCCTCGTAAACCGCTGCCCCATCTTCTGTCAGCTTAAAACCCGCGTGTCCACGATGACAGAGCGTCATACCCAAGCGGCCTTCTAAATGGGTCAAATGACCGCTGATGACAGACGGCGTGACATTTAAGCGTGACTGCGCGGCGGTCACACCTTGACACTCTACGATGGCCATAAAGCTCCGCAGGGTTTTGATGTCAATTTTTATCAATTCATCTAGCATCGAAAGTCATGTCCCCGTATCTATTGTCTTAACCGATTTTTTTATAAAACTTCTATAAATAACGGATAAATCAAAGTTACTACGAAAAACCAGAAGCTTACTTCTAAATTTTACCATGGTCTCGCCTCTGATATTTAGGTATTGTCAGAGCTATAGAAAAAGTGGCATAGATAAAAAGTAATATAGACAAATTGTCTGTTTTGACCAATCGATACAAGGATGTAAGTGATGAAATTTAATCAACCATTAAGCGGCAACGATATGCCAAGATTTGGCGGCTTCGCTTCTATGATGCGCCTGCCAACCCAAGCCGATGCTGAAGGACTGGATGTAGCATTCGTTGGGGTGCCTTTAGATATTGGCGCCTCAAACCGTAGCGGTGCAAGATTGGGTCCGAGACAGATTCGCGATGAATCACGCATGATTCGCCCTTATAACGTCGCCACTCGCGCCGCTCCCTTTGAGTCTTTGCAAGTCGCTGACATTGGCGACGTTCCTATCAATACCTTTAACCTGCTAAAAAGCGTCGATATTATTGAGAAATTCTATACCGATAAAATTGTCAGTCATGGCGCTATTCCTTTAACGTTAGGCGGTGATCATACGATTGCACTGCCTATCTTGCGTGCGCTTGCCAAAAAACATGGGCCTGTTGGGATGGTGCATATCGATGCGCATGCTGATATCAATGATGAAATGTTTGGCGAAAAAATTGCTCATGGCACACCATTTCGCCGCGCAGTTGAAGAGAACCTCATTGATGGCAACCGTGTGGTACAAATTGGCTTACGTGGTACGGGTTATAGTGCTGAAGAGTTTGATTGGTCAACCGAGCAAGGTTTTCGAGTAGTGCCTGCTGAAGAATGTTGGTATAAATCACTGACACCTTTGATGGCAGAAGTGCGCGAGAAGCTAGGTGATGGTCCCGTCTATCTAAGTTTTGATATTGATGGGATTGATCCTGCGTTTGCACCGGGTACGGGCACCGCGGAAATCGGTGGCTTAACGTCAACACAAGCTATTGAGATCATTCGTGGTATGCGCGGACTTGATGTGGTTGGTGGCGATTTGGTAGAGGTGTCACCGCCGTATGACCCGTTTGGTAACACCTCAGTACTAGCCGCGAACCTGCTATTTGAGATGCTATGTATTCTACCGGGCGTGCGCTATGACGACAAAGTCAAAGCCATTTATTGAGCATGATTTATAATTCCAAACTGTCCTTTATAAGGAATTAAAGGGCAGTTTGGGTTTAGCTTGGATTTGATACTGAACTACTTATTTACTTGCTATTGAATTTTTAGGATGATTAACTCATGACGCATTCTCTCCAAACGCCTTCTTCATTGCCAAAATCTGCGCTAGTTACCTCATCTCTAACTTGCGGTGAGCTACTCGTACAGTGGCTAGAATATTACGGGGTTGAGACGGTATTTGGTATTCCGGGCGTACATACGGTCGAGCTATATCGTGGCCTGCCCAATACCGATATCCGCCACGTGACACCGCGTCATGAGCAAGGCGCAGGCTTTATGGTTGATGGTTATTACCGCGCGTCTGGCAAAGTCGGGGTATGCTTTATCATCACCGGTCCCGGCATGACCAATATCATGACGGCAATGGCGCAAGCATTGGCAGATTCTATACCGATGCTAGTGATATCTAGTGTCAATAAAGTGCAGCATACCGGCAGCGGTGAAGGGCACTTGCATGAATTGCATGACCAGCAAGGTATGGTCAGTAAGGTTGCGCTCATGAGTAAAACCATCTGGCAACCTGAGTCGTTACCCAAAGTCATCGCTGAAGCTTTTGCGTTATTTAATGGCGCGCGTCTGGGACCAGTTCATATCCAGTTGCCTATTGATGTGATTACCGCCGATGCCAGTCATGTCGCCAAGCCGCCTGATTTAACCTCTAATTTTAATAAAACTAAAAATTTAAATAACACTGCAAAAAGCCAAGCTGATGATGGTTTAACACTACCGCAAGTCATGAGACCACTACCTCATCCTGCGCAATTATATTTGATTGTTGAATCTCTAAAAGCGGCAAAAAATCCAGTATTGCTCTATGGTGGTGGCTGCGTTGATGTTAATCATGACGCGCAAAAACTGGCAGAACTTATCGATGCGCCCACCTTTTTGACCATCAATGCCAAAGGTTTACTGCCACCTGCTCATCCGTTGAGTTTGGGTAGCAATCAGTCATTAGACGCCGGTCGCGCCGTCATTAGCGAGGCCGACTTAGTATTGGCGATTGGTACTGAGCTTGGCGAGACTGATTACGATGTTTTCTTTAACGGTGGCTTCCAAATCAATGGCATGTTGATTCGCATTGACTGCGATGCCCAGCAATTACAGCGTCCGTTTAGAGCGGATATTACGCTATTGTCTGATGCGCAAATGGCCATTAGCGGTTTATGTACGCGCTTAGAAAATCAACCGCTGAATCATCAAGCCCTCGTGAGAGTAGCAAAGGTAAAGCAGGCGTTGATAGAGGAAATGACACCAGACTTTGCTGGTCAAAATGCGCTGCTACAGCTGATTCGAGATGAAGTAAAAGACGTCATATTTGTTGGTGACTCGACCCAGCCTGTTTATAGTGGCAACCTTGGTTTTGAGGCCTTAGCGACGCGCCGATGGTTTAATTCATCGACTGGCTTTGGCACCTTGGGTTATGGTTTGCCTGCCGCTATTGGTGCCATGATTGGCTCAAAATCGCCGGTTGTGAGTCTGATTGGCGATGGCGGCATTCAGTTTACTATCGCAGAATTAATCTGCGCCGCCGAGCTTGAGCTGCCATTGATTGTGCTGTTATGGAACAACCAAGGTTATGGTGAGATTCGCCGCTATATGGAAGAGGGTGGCCTGCCACTGATTGGGGTCAATATTAAAACCCCGAACTTTGAGCCATTAGCCGCAGGATTTGGCGCAGGCTATCGCAGAATCACAGCCAAACAGCAACTGATCGAGGTATTAAAAGAAGACATCAAAGGCACACAACCGATGATTTATGAAGTTGATGAAGCTGATGAATTTCTTCTTGAAATGGGCAAGAGTTTTACCTGTTTTAGCTGATGTAATCAAGCATCATTTACATGAAAAATAACTAATAAAACGGCATTCAACTATTTGCTCAATTCGCTAAAACTAGGGATAGGTCAGACAGCGAAGGAAGAAATTTGGCGATCGTCGCCTATCAAGGAGGATTAAATGACGAATTATATCGATAAGTCGCAGCAGCCGATTTTGGGAAATGACCCTGTCGATCTAGAAACGCCGCAAGGGGCGCAGTGGCAAGCATCCATGTGGAAGTTTTTGCTATTTTCAGCGCTGGGTATGGCATTATTTATCATACCTTTTCAGTGGGATGGCAAAATCACCATTTTACTGGGCGTATTAACCGATACCCTGCAAGCAGTGCTGGGAGGTTATGTTGTTTACGCCGCATTAGCGATTGTTACAGTCTCCTTTGTAGGGGCGCTAGCAGTCAAGGTTTTGAAGCCTAACCTGCCAACAGACTCTATGCGCGCAAAGTTGTTTGATGTCGATTGGTTTTGGCTATCCGCGCGCTTTTTAGGGGCGCTATTTGTTTGGATGATTTACTTACAAATCGGACCTGAGTTTATTATCAACCGCAATACCGGCGGCGTGATTTTTGAAGACCTGATTCCTATTTTGATTCCTTTGTTCTTCTTTGCCATTTTATCATTGCCGTTTTTGACCGATTTTGGTTTGATGGAATTTTTGGGTACCTTGTCGAGTAAGGTGTTTGTCAAACTGTTCCGGTTGCCGGGTCGCTCAGCCGTCGATGCCATGTCTTCTTGGTTTGGCGCCGCATCTATCGGTTTACTTGTGACCATGCAAGAGTATGATAAAAGCTACTACAGTCAGCGCGAAGCAGCCATTATCGCAACGACTTTTTCGGTCACCTCCATCGCTTTTACCTATGTGGTTGCCAAAACCATCGGCGTTGACAATAACTTTGTGTATTTTTATCTGACCATTGCCTTAACGGGCTTTATTGCTGCCATTATCATGCCGCGCCTACCACCATTGTCTTTGAAGCCTGATACTTATCACTTAGGTAAGAGCATGCTTGATGAGGAGATTCCGGCTCAGTACACCACCTATCAATGGGCGCTCAACCGTGCCATCACGCGCGCGCACTCTATGCCAAGTTTGGGTAATATCTTTAAACACAGCCTAAAAAACCTATTTGATATCTATTTTGGCTTGATTCCAGTGGTTTTTGCTATCGGTACTATTGGTCTTGGCTTAGCCGAGTACACGCCGGTATTTAATTGGTTGTCGGCACCGCTCGTACCAGTGCTTGAATTGCTACAAATTCCAGAAGCTGCTGAAGCGGCACCAGCGATGATTATGGGCTTTGCTGATATGTATTTGCCGGCGTTAGTTGGTAAGAGTATTGAGAGTGAGATGACAAGATTTATCGTTGGTGCAGCTTCTATTACCCAGATTATCTATATGTCTGAAGTAGGGGCGCTGATTCTAAAATCAAACATTAAGCTGAATGTGCTAGAGCTATTTATGATTTTTATTCTGCGCACGCTGATCAGTTTGGTGGTCATTACCACTGTGGCGCATCTGTTGTATTAAAAAATGTGCTTGTGCGTAATGCTATGCCAGCAGTCGGTTGTGCCTGATTAAAGGTAGCTATTGAAGCGGTAGACCGAGATGATGAGAAAGATACTTATGCATTATATTACCCAAATTCAGGAGAGGTGATTACTACGACCAGACTGAGCACAAAAACCCGCGTAGATATAGCAGTAGATGTCGCTACTCAAGCCTATCGACCTTACACCCGTTGATATCTGTATGCTTATTGTCCCGTGGAATTTTCCAATGGTAGCCACTCTTGGAAATTAGCCTTTGCATTGGCTGCAGGCTGTACCGTACTGTTAAAACCTTCTGAGGTGACATTAATCCAAGCAGGTCGTATTTAGATAAATGAGCAACAAATAGTATTGGCAGAAGCAGGCTGGGGCGGGTTTAAGCAAAGTGGTATTGGTCGAGAGTTGGGCGCAGGTGGTCTATCAGCTTATCAAAAGAGCAAGCATGTCTTGTTACCGCAATAATGCTCAAAATCTGTACACAGAAAAGCCTCCAATAAGGAGGCTTTTTTAAGCCAATAAAGAATGTCAAAACAATAAAACCGCTAAGATATTTCGATAGCGGTTTTATTGTCTATATTGTGAGCAGCTTAGTATTGAAAACTATGCGATATTAACCGAATACTTTCATGCGCTCTTCAACAGGCTTAAACGTTTTGTCGCCTGCAGGCTGCTCGATAGCACCAAATACCATTTGAGCGTTTAGCGTCCAGTCTTTGTCAATATTCCATGCTTCAGCAACTTTGTCATCGATAATAGGATTATAGTGTTGCAGATTTGCGCCAACGTCGATACTGGCCAAAGCCGTCCAAATAACATACTGATGCATCGCGTTGGTTTGATGTGCCCAAATGGGGAACTTATCTGCATATAACGGCGCGTTTTCTTGCATGCTTTTCACGACACTTTGATTTTCAAAGAACATGATTGTACCTGCACCCGCCTTAAAGCCCGCGATTTTGTCTTTTGTTGATTTAAACTTCTCTTCATCACCAACGATTGCATGTAACGTCTCTTCAGTGATATTCCACAGTTTCTGATGCTCTTCACCAAACAATACGACAACACGCGTCGATTGTGAGTTGAACGACGACGGCGTATGCAAGATTGCATGCTCAACCAACTTAACGACTTCGTCATTCGATACGGGTAATTGATTGCTCAACGCATAGATAGAACGGCGTTTTTCAGCAAGTTGTTGTAAGGTATTTAGGTCTGACATAGTATTTCTCCACATGGTTAATATAAATTGATTCGAACTAATAAATGATCGGTACTATTAATGGTTATATCCAGTATCTACACTTCCAATAATTATCTTTTAGTATAGATAAATTAAAATGCGTTGAAGCGTCCATTAGCTCATTGGTACTTCCATTAGCAATACTTTAGCATCATCGATGACGTCCATCGTAAAGTTCTTAGTATCCCAAACACCAAGGCCATCGCGTGTATCCAAAGTGTTACCGTTTACGACAACTTTACCGCTAATGACAAAGACATAAACACCATTGTTAGGATCTTTTAGCTGATAGGTATGGGTAACACCTTTATCGAAATCACCCATGCTAAACCAAGCATCTTGATGAATCCATACGCCTGCATCGTCAGCATTGGGTGACAATACTTGATTGAACTCATTTGGCTTTAGGATATCGTCCATACGAACTTGCTGATAACGAGGCTCAACGTTCATTTTATTTGGAATAACCCAAATCTGTAGGAACTTCACCTCTTCTTTGTCATCGCCATTCATTTCGCTGTGCGTGATACCAGTACCCGCTGACATGACTTGGATTTCACCGGTTTCGATGATGCCATTATTACCGATGTTATCGCCGTGACCGAGCTTACCTGATAAAGGAATACTGATAATTTCCATATCGCGGTGTGAGTGCTTACCAAAGCCTTGACCACCAATGACGAAGTCATCATTGATGACGCGTAGCGCACCAAAACCCATACGATCTGGATTATGATAATTAGCAAAGCTAAAAGTGTGCTTGCTTTTTAGCCAGCCATGGTTGGCATCGCCACGAGAGTCTGCTGCATGATAGATCGTTTTCATAATTTATCCTTAGATATTAATAGGTTAAATGTCTATAAATTTATTATTAATTAACTTGTTTAAACAATGGGTCTATTATAATTGTTGTCCTATAATAGATAAACAACGTTAACTGCAATTAACTATTCTTTTTTTTAGAACAATTGGATGGCAGAGATAGCGCCACATATTCATAGTAGAACCATGGACTCTATAACAGGGTCAGTTGCATAAACGGTTGCCATAAACCCAAAAATCGATTACGCAATATGTTGTAAAAAGTCTCTATCACGCGCCCTAACTGATAGATACAGCACGGGCAAAACAAATAAGCCTACTGCCCAAAAACTTAGCTGCATATATAACAACGCACCCACTAATGCGCCTACTAAAAAGCTAGATACCAATACTGAGCTGTGTGCCAGTTTTTTGCGATTGTCCGCTGTGCGATTGACCAAGTAATCGGTCAGATTGATACCCAGTTGCGTAGTATTACCCGTCATCAATACTGTCGGACTCATATGCTTAATCACCGTTTTACTAGCGGTATTACGAATCGCCAGCGCAATTAAGCCTAATCCACCCGTTATCGCCACGGTTATATCACCAGCATCGACAAAAGGCTGATAGTACAAACCGGCAATCATAAAAGTGGTCAGAAAAAATGCTTCCGCTAAGAATAAATGGCTCAGTGTTAGCTGTTTATTTTTACTATGGTCAATAAATATCTTGGTCACCATGACCGTCAAAATAAATAACGGTAAGGCGGCAAGTTTAATCCATAGACCGGCTTCACCTTTCACCAAGCCACTGCCCGCCATTACCAAGTTACCCGTGACATGTGCGGTGAAGAAACCAAACAAGGTGATAAAACCAATGGTATCAATGGCACCGCCAACCACTGTCAATAACACAGGCGTTTGATGACGCTGCCAAAAACTTGGTAAGTTATCATTAGATGGGCTGTGAGCGTTAGTTGTCATGATAAGGAGCTGTCATAAGTATAAGTGAGCATAAATACACGTTTAACCATCGTTTTCTTATTTTTAGTTATAGGCAATTATCTACGCGTGTTGCTGTGATCAATTGAATAAGCACCTGCACCATGAGCAAAAATCATCAAGAACCCACCTGCTATCGCGATGTTTTTCATAAAGGGGTTCATTTGTGATTCATCAATCCAGAACTGATGGAAAAGCAGTGCTGATATGATGTTAAAACCCACGAACAATAACGCAATCAGGCGTGCTTTAAAACCAAGCAAAACAGCAATGCCACCAAATAACTCAAGGGCAATCACCAACGGTAATAGCGTATCAGGTACGCCCATCGACTCCATATAACCTTGAGTAGCAGCGTAGCCTGTGATTTTGGTAAAGCCTGAAAAGATAAAAATCATTGATAAAAATAGCCGACCAATTGGGGCGCTAAGCTCTTGTAATTTATCCATAGTAATTCTCCAAAAATGTCACAATGTGGATCTAAATCGTTTATATGTCGCTAAGTAATGATTATATTTTAATTGTTGACCACATATAGATAAACCGTAATAATCGCAAATAACAGTTCTTATTTAGAGAACAGTCAAGGAGCATCTTATATGGGACAATTAGAAGACATGGCAATGTTTGTACGCATTGTTGAAGCCGGTAGCATTACCAAGGCTGCCGAACAACTAAATATTGCCAAATCAGCGGTTAGCCGTCGCCTCAAGGATTTAGAGACGCGCTTGGGCAGTCAACTTATTAGCCGCACCACGCGCCAATCCAACTTAACCCAAGCCGGTGAGCAGTATTACCAAAAGGTGAACAATATACTGAGCGAAGTTGACGCCCTAAACGAAGAAACCAGTGGTGCGCCCACGCGTATCGAGGGCACCTTAAAAGTAACCGCGCCATTGTCATTTGGCTTGATGCATCTAAATGATGTCATTGATGAATATGCCAATCAGCATCCCAATTTGAACTTTGAGCTCGATTTCTCTGATCGGCATACAGATTTGGTTGAAGAAGGGTTTGAGTTGGGGATTCGTATTAGAGAACTGCAGGACTCAAGCTATCAAGCCAAACGTCTGGCGCTGATTCGCTATACCTTATGTGCCAGCCCTGAATATTTGAGTAAAATGGGCACACCAACTACTCTAGAAGATTTTGCCAAGCATGAGTTTTTACAATACGGTCTAAACAAATCTAGCACGATAGAGCTCATAGATGAGCAAAGTAAAAAGCACCAAGTCGCTATCAACTCAAAAATAAAGGTCAATAATGGCGACTTTTTACGAGAAATGGCGGTAAAAGGTCATGGAATCGCTTTTTTGCCCAATTTTATTACTTACAAAACCTTAGCCAGTGGTGCACTTGTGCCCATCATGCAGCAGTATCAATTGCCGACTTTAAATGCTTATGCTGTTTATCCCAAAAACCGTTTCTTATCGCAGCGCTGCCGTTATCTAATCGATTTTATCGCTGAGCGTTTTGGCGATGATCCTTATTGGGATCGTTTTTAACTTTGTTTATGCGTTGGTGTTTGTTTTGCTTAAGTTTGTAATGCCTGTATAGATTCGCTTAGAGCAACTTAATAGGTATTAAATACTTGCCCATGGTACTGACAACGACTGCTTTTAACTAAATGAGTAATTATTAGTGGTTATTTTGATGTCTCAAAATGCCTGAATAAAGATAATTAAAAACAACAATGCAAATAATTTTTTAGGTTAATGTGCCGTGTCTTATTGCTATCACCGCGATAACTATTACATCCCGTTAAATCTTTTTCGCAAAATTGCAAGCCTTCCTGATTAGTTAAACTTAGACCTGCTTTAACGACAAAGATTTTTTATAGCCTTTTGTGTGCATGGTGTCGATACCGCTGCTGCTGATATTTTTAATGTTGGTATCATGAACGATTTTTTCCAGCATAAACCTTCTTTGGTTTTTGACGATTAACTTTAACATAGCGTCCTGACTATGTCATTTTACTGCCAGCCTAATGTTGCACCATGCTCATCTTGGTGCGCAAATAAAGGGTGCGCGCGCGCTTCCTCTAGTGTAAGGACTGGCGTAACGCACACATCTGCCGATTCAAAAACCTGCTGCCAGTGAGCAAGACCATAGCTGGCAAAGGTATCAGCGACCAATTGCGCCGTTTCTTGGCTGTCTCTGGTATTAGGCATGACACCCATTTGCCAATGTTTAGTTTTGAGCTCAGGTAATTCTAATACGTCACATAAACCTTGCCAAAACTTTAGCTCTAAAGAGCCGACTGCCATATGACGGTCATCTGCTGTTTTGTACAAACGATAGCAGGGTAGTAGACCACCTAAAAAATCATGCTCCGGCTTTGGGTTTTTACCAGAGAAGCTTGCAACCAACTTACCAGTTGCTTTTGGCATGACCAGATGCTGATACAAGCTATGGGTCATACTGACCGCAACGTGACGACCTTTACCCGTGCGCTGTGCTGACAACACGGCAGCCAAAAGGGTAATGACTGCCGTATCACTGCCGCCTGCCAAATCTGCAAACTGGATGTTAGGCATTGCTTGATCACCATCTGCGGTTTTGAGCTGATCAAGCACGCCGCTCATCGCCATAAAGTTGATGTCATGACCAGCTTTATTAGCCCAATCATGGGTAATGCTCTCGCCATCAACAACGCCATAACCCGTAATCGATACCATGACCAGCTTTGGATTAATAGCATGCAGGGTCTTAGCGTCCAGCCCCATACCTTCAAGCACTTCTGGGCGAAAACTATCAAGCATCACATCGGCATCTTTAAGATGCGTTTTGATTGTTTCAATACCTACTGGATCACGAAAATCAACTTTTTGAGTCTCTTTACCATGGTTTAACGCGGTGAAAAGCTCGCCAAAGGCGCGGGCAGGATCACCATTCTTTGGCTCGATTTTGATGATTTCTGCACCTAAGTCTGCAAGCAGTCGCGTGGCAAAAGGCCCTGGTAGGTTGCGCGTCAAATCAACAACGCGCAGCCCCTCTAGGCAGTTTTTCATAGTATCAGCTTGATTAGCCATCAACAAACTCCTCACCACTTGAAGCCATATCCACTAATATTTGAGCCGGTTCAAACCGCTTACCATATTTGCTAGCAAGCTCGCGGCTACGTTCAACAAATTTATCAACGCCTACTGAGTTGATGAACTGTAATGTACCACCTTGGTTCGGTGCAAAGCCCCAACCGAAGATTGAACCTACGTTTGCATCAGCCACAGTACGTACAACATTTTCCTCGAAACACTTCGCGGTCTCATTGGCTTGCACGTAAAGTAGGCGGTCTACCAAGTCTTGCTGAGACGGCTGCTCATCTGTTATTGGGTACAGTTCAGTGAGCTCAGGCCATAAGCGCTTTTCACCATTTTCAGGATACTCATAGAAGCCTTTAGCAACCTTTTTACCTTCACGGCCAAGTTCTTTGACCATTTTTTCTACCACTGGCATGGCTGGATGCGGTGTAAAGGTTTTGCCTTGCGCTTCTAAAGCACGCTTGGTTTGCTGCATGACATGTAATGATAGGCTTAGTGACACTTCATCTTGCAGTGCGAGTGGTGGCATCGGCATACCAGATTTCATACCAGCCACTTCAATGCTGCGTGGGTGAATACCTTCACTTAACATGGCAATACCTTCTGAGACATAAGTACCAAAGACGCGAGAAGTGTAGAAGCCTCGGCTGTCATTGACAACGATAGGTGTCTTACCGATTTGACCAACATAATCAAAGCCTTTGGCTAACGTTGCATTGTCCGTTTCTTCGCCCACGATAATCTCAACCAATGGCATCTTATCTACTGGCGAGAAGAAATGTAGACCGATAAACTGGTTTGGACGCTTGCTGGCTTTGGCAAGTTCAGTGATAGGCAATGTAGACGTGTTTGACGCATAAACGGCATTTTCTGGAATTACTGCTTCAGCATTACGCGTGCATTCAGCTTTGATGTCTACATCTTCGAATACCGCTTCGATAATTAAATCACAGCCTTCTAAATCGTCGTAAGACGTTGTGGTTTTAATAAGGTCTAACAGTGCTTGTTTTTTCTCTTCCGTTGAACGACCACGGCTGATAGCCTTGTCGAGCAACTTAGCAGAATAGTTTTTGCCTTTTTCAGCACCTTCGATAGCCTTATCTAACAGCACCACTTCCATACCCGATTTAGCTGAGACGTAAGCGATACCAGCACCCATCATGCCAGCACCAAGGATACCGACTTTGCTCACTTTAGAGCGCTCAAACCCCGCTGGGCGTGACTGACCTTTTTTGATGCTATTTAGCTGCGTCCAAAGGGTATTTATCATGTTTTTGGACACATCTGATAACGCGCAGGCGACAAAAAAGCGTGATTCGATTTTAAGACCGTTATCGATATCCGTTAAGCAGCCTTCAAACACACTAGATAAGATATGAGTGATTGCCGGATAGTTGCCGTGCGATTTTTGATTTGCCATCGCTGGCGCAATTGAAAATACTTGCACCACTTTCGGATGTTTGCTGTCGCCGCCTGGGATTTTAAAACCTTTTTTATCCCATGGCTGCTGTGCTTTCGGATTTTCATTAATCCACGCTTTTGCCTTACTGATAAGCTCATCATTGTCATGAGCGACATCATCGATAAGACCAATTTCAACCGCTTGCTGTGCGCTAAGCGTTTTGCCTTGCGTCATCAGCTCAAGTGCTTTTTGAATACCAATCAGACGTGGCAGACGTTGAGTGCCGCCGCCACCAGGTAATAAACCTAGTTTAACTTCAGGTAAACCCAGCTTGGTCTTTGGAGAGTCAATAGCGATGCGATAATGACAGGCTAACGCCAGCTCTAAACCACCACCTAATGCCGTACCAGTAATGGCAGCAACCACTGGTTTACCTGAAGTTTCAAGTTTACGCAGGCTAGTTTTTAAGTCCTCAACCAAGTCAAACGCTTGCTCAGCAGTTTCAATAGTGGCCAGTTGGTCAATATCTGCGCCAACTACAAAGGTTGATTTGCCAGACGTGAGGATCAAACCTTTTACTTCTTGGTCGGTGACAAAAGCATCAGTCAACGTAGCAAAGGCGTCATTAAAGCCATCACCAATGACATTCATCTTACGATCGGTTTGATCGATAGTAACCGTGATAATTCCATG
This sequence comes from Psychrobacter sp. LFX-11D, assembly GCF_904846475.1. Lineage (NCBI taxonomy): Bacteria > Pseudomonadati > Pseudomonadota > Gammaproteobacteria > Moraxellales > Moraxellaceae > Psychrobacter > Psychrobacter sp. LFX-11D. The sequence goes on along the minus strand of NZ_CAJHAV010000010.1, from coordinate 65,749 downwards.
ATCAGATTCGGCAGAAAAGTTTTTCAATGCATTGATGGTATCTACGCTATTAGTGCTCATATTAAGTCCTTCTTAATTTATTATGCTGTACGATTAGTCATCCATAACCATTTTTGATAAACGTTCTTATACTCGTTCAATGATAGTCGCAATCCCCATGCCACCACCCACACATAGGGTAATCATTGCTGTTTTCAAATCGCGGCGCTCAAGCTCATCAAGTACCGTGGTTAGCAGCATCGCGCCTGTCGCACCAAGTGGGTGACCCATAGCGATAGCGCCACCGTTGACGTTGACAATATCCAGCGAGATTCCAAAGTCATTGGCAGTATTTAGAGGTACAACTGCAAAGGCTTCGTTAATCTCCCAAAGGTCAATATCAGCAGCAGTCATACCCGCTTTAGCCAAAGCTTTTTTACAAGCAGGTGTAGGGCCGGTCAGCATGATGGCGGGCTCTGAACCAATGACTGATGCCATCGTGATTTTGGCACGTGGCTTAAGACCAGCTTTTTGACCAGCAGCCGCACTACCGACGAGGCAGATCGCAGCGCCATCGACGATACCCGATGAGTTACCAGCGTGGTGTACGTGGTTGACGTTTTCAATAGTGGTGTATTTGTCTAATATCACGCTATTAAAACCCATTTTTCCTGGCATCATAAATGAAGGGTTTAGGCCAGTTAAAGTCTCTACTGAAGTGTTTGGACGAATGGTTTCGTCTTTGTCTAATAGCAATAAACCGTTTAAATCTTTGACTGGAACCACTGATTTATCGTAGTAGCCTTTTTCCCAAGCTGCGGCTGCTCTTCTGTGTGACTCTGATGCAAACTCGTCAACGTCTTTACGGCTAAAGCCTTTTAAGGTTGCGATGGTATCAGCGCCCACACCTTGTGGGACAAAACTTGTAGCATCATTGACACGGGGATCCATATACCAAGCGCCGCCATCAGAACCCATTGGCACGCGGCTCATTGACTCAACACCACCAGCAACGACCATGTCTTCCATGCCAGACATCACTTTGGCAGCAGCAAGATTGATAGACTCAAGACCTGAAGCACAATAGCGTGATAATGTCACACCTGCGACACTTTGATCCCAGCCAGCATCTAGGACAGCAATACGGGCAATATCAGAGCCTTGCTCACCGACTGGTGTCACACAGCCAAGCACCACATCATCAACTAAGCTGGTATCCAAATTATGACGCTGCTGCATCTCTTGGAGTAGTGTGCGAGTCAGCCAAATAGGCGTCGCCTGATGAAGGGACCCATCTTTCTTCCCTTTGCCGCGTGGGGTGCGGATGGCATCATAGATATAAGCGGTCTCAGTCATAATAAATCCCTTTAATATTTAATTGGATATTTGTTAAATAATGAATTTTGAGGAGAATGTATTCTCCTCAATCAAATGCTTAATAACATTTGGCTTAATAACATTCGTATATTGGCTGGCATGTATTTATTTGCATGTAGCGGTTTTCATAAAGTGGCTTGGTTTCACCCAACGCTATTACATAAAGCGTGCGGCCAACTCCTTCATAATCTCATTAGTGCCGCCGTAGATTTTTTGGACGCGAGCATCCGCATACATACGAGCGATTGGGTACTCTGTCATATAGCCGTAACCACCGAATAACTGTAAGCATTCATCCATGACCTTGCACTGTTTTTCAGTCACCCAATATTTAATTAGTGACGCTTGGGGTGCGGTTAAGGTGCCATTAATCATCGCTTCAACAGCAGAGTCACACAAAGCTTTTACGGCTAGGTAATCAGCTTGAACTTCAGCCAGCTTAAAACGCGTGTTTTGGAACTTCCAAATTGACTTTCCAAAGGCTTCACGCTCTTTTACGTACTCAAGCGTCAACTCTAAAGCCAGCTTGATAGCACCGCAACCACTTAGCGCAATGATTAAACGCTCTTGCGGCAACTCTTGCATCATTTGGATGAAGCCAAGGCCTTCTATACCGCCCAATAGGTTTTTCTGTGGGACACGGACGTTACTGAAGAATAGCTCTGAGGTATCTTGAGAAGATAGACCGGTCTTTTTAAGGTTACGACCACGTGAGAAACCTTCTAGAGCGTCAGTTTCAACAACAATCAAGGAGACACCCTGAGCGCCCTGATCGCGATCCGTTTTGCAAGCTAATACGATAAGGTTGGTATGCTGACCGTTAGTAATAAACGTTTTTGAACCATTGATAATGTAGTCGTCGCCATCTTTCACCGCGTAGGTTTTTATTGCCTGTAAGTCAGAGCCTGTCGTTGGTTCTGTCATCGCGATAGCGCCAACAGATTCGCCAGTAGCCAGTTTAGGTAGCCATGATTTTTTCTGCTCTTCAGTACCGTGCTTTAAAATATAGGGCGCTACAATACCTGAGTGAACCATACCACCAAAACCAGCTTGGTTAGCCTGTGCCTGAGCCAAAAGAATCACGGCTTCGTGACCAAAATCACCGCCACCACCGCCATATTCTTCAGGCATTGACGCACATAAAAAGCCCATATCGCCTGCCTCGTGCCAAGCTTCACGGTCTATCATGCCGTTTTCACGCCACTGCTCATCTTTATCCTCCCAACTTTTAAACATCTTCAAAGCACTGTCATATACCATGCTATGTTCTTCGGTCATCCAGTTTGAGGTAAAAGCTTCAATACTCATGTTGTCCATCCTTGACAGTAATTATATAGAAATTGAATTTAGGGTAATTTATATTACCCTTTAGTTTGGTATCAAAAACTCTTTAAAATAAAAACTTGTAGAAGATATACTAGATGACCAAAATGCTTTATTCAATACGTTTAAAATAAATGGTAATACATCTTACCTTAGACAAAATTGGCTTATTGAGTAAAGAGATTGACTCTAGTCCAAGTAGATTAAAAGGGAGTAAATAGTAATGACAATGAAGGCGGTCAAGCAAAAGGATGGTATTGAGACCTCTCAACATTTAGCGCCCTTATCAGATATGCGACCTGCCACCTTGGATAAGATTGAACAAGCGGTTCGTAAAGTGTTCGCAGGCTTCGACCCTAGTGAAGTAACGATGGCGCAAATTGCAAAGTCTGCCAACGTTTCATTGCAAACGCTTTATAAATATTTTGGAGACAAGCAAACCCTGTTTAATACCATTATGGATATCGTGCTTGGTAGGTTGGCGACGCGGATCATGGATCACTTACAAGGGATTGATAGCGTGAAAGATCGATTGCGCAAGACACTCTGGGTATGTTTTGATTTTGTCGACAGCCATCCAGATGCAGTGATGGTGCTGTCCTCGATATCGGTATCCCGCATTCGCAGTATTGCTATCTATGAGAATAAAGAGCTGATTGGTGCATTTTTGGATGTGCTTGAAGATGGGCAAAAACGGGGGGTATTGAATGACAGTGTGCCGCTATATATTTTGTTTGATGTTTTTATGGGTTTTATCAGCCGTCTAGGTTTTATGCATATTATGCGGCAGACCAATACGCCGATAAACGCAGAATTTGACGCGCTATTTGTGATTTTGTGGCGAGCGATATCTAAGCCTGAAACAGAGAAAGTGTAATGGTTTATCGCCTAGACCATATTAGAACCTGACTTTCTAACAGCGTCTCCAATCTTAACTTTTATCGTTAGACAGTAATTCCATTTTGATTAAACAGTAAAAGGTGTAATTACTATCTGGTTTACTGTTATGAATCTCAGTTTGCTATAGACCTGCTCGGACTACTACAGACACAAAAAAGCCCTTATGCTATTGAACATAAGGGCTAATCAGTCATTCTTGGACTTGCTTGTACTGCTAATTGGTACCGGTGGTCGGACTCGAACCGACACGCTTTTAAAGGCAACGGATTTTGAATCCTTTGGCTATCTCAAATAACTAGATATACTTAACGATAATAAGCAATGAGTAGAGATAAAATATATTTATAAACAATGACTTAGGGTTAAATTAACTATATTTAGCTATAACTAAAAAGATGTAACAATATTTTTCAAGTATCAAATAAGTATCAAAATTACTTTTAAAAATTGGTTTGTTTAACTAGTTTTAGATCTCGTCGTTAATTTTAATATGATGAAACGCATTTATGTAACGGACTTCGATTCAGTTAAGAGTACCAAAAAAGTTATCAGCAGATTGTACAAAATATTAAATTATATAGATTGTAATAATTAAACTTTGACCCAACCGTTTATCCCTAATTATTACATTGAATGCGCAGCATATCGAATCAGCTGCGTACATTTATTTATTGCTTAGCCAATAAGCTCTCTAGTACATAATTCTTTATCATACATTAGATACAAGCAGTCCTTAGTAGTCCAAATGCATTTAATATCACTGATCCTCTTCAGATTCGAGCGATTGTCATTAAACTATTGATTTAGCGCGTTTGGATAGTCGAGCTTATTATTTGCTTATGCCTCCTAAAGGTGCAGATGACCTTTTTTTAATATTTAGTATTCTTCATAAGTAGCTTTAAGGTCACGTTAAGACATTTCTTTACCAAGGATCCATATTAGTCCAAGCATAAACATAACCGAGAACCTCTAAGCTGTCTGTTTTGGATTTAGAAATTTTCTCATCTGGATATTCCTTGTTCTTACATTGTAGTAGCAGGCCACCATCAGACTGACTAAATAGTGCTCTTACCCCGTAAAAGCTATCCGTTCTTATCAAGTAAAACTTGCCGTTTTTTATAGTGCGTTTAGTTAAATCTACTGAGCACTGTGCACCAATAGTGATTATCGGCTGCATGCTATGGTCTTCTTGATTATAGAATAGGGTCTTACTTAAGTTACTGTTCGTCCGTTCAGCAATTTCAGATTGCGACCTTAATGGTTGTTCTACATGTTTAAAATTTTCTATAAAAACACTTAAATTGGGATATTTCTTTATCTGTTCTAAGGTCGACCTATTTTCAATAAAATCATCCGCTCTTTCCTCCCATTCTAGCCACTCTTCATACTCTTCATACTCTTCGATTTGACGCTCTTGTTCAGCAGAAGGCTCGTATCGTTTTTCAAACTCTTCATGCTCACTAAAAATCTTATTCTCAAACTCTTCTTTTAAAAATCTAATACTATACGGAAGTCTAGGTTCTAAACCGAGCTCTGTAATGTAATGATCCCTCATACTTTCTTCGTAAGCGTTCATATAGTCCATAGCATCGTCAATATCTGCATATGAACTATAAGTATGCTCACCGTTTAGTATCCAATACTCAGACGTTTCTAATACTTCAGAGAGGCGGCGAAGATATTCTCCACTTGGACAAGCTTTAGCATTTAGCCATTTAGATACGCTCGATTTGGAAATTCCTATAGCTTTTACAATATCAACTTGCTTTAAGCCTTTAGAGTCCATTAAATCTTTAATTCTCTCAGCCACTTTATCAAGATCCATACTCATAAATAATCCATTATTCTTATCAAAAGTTTCTTTCAAAGATTTATTATAAAATAATCGTAGGAAACTTGATATATGCTAGTTTTTATTAATGTGTTTTATTGTTAATAAAATAAGCTATATATGCATAAAATTTACATATTAACTACAAAAGTTACATAATAAATATAAAAAGAGAACTGCATATGAGCTAATATTTTTTATGAGCTATATCTATCTTCATTAACCAATAACTAAATGGATGAATGCTATGAGTAAAAAGAATTGGTCAGAGTATACAGATGATGAAAAAGAGGTATTAAGGCAAAAAGTTATCAAAGCTGATGAAAACACTCCTTTTCCTCCTGAATTTGCCGCCGCTTACATTGGCAAGTCGTTGCACACATTGCAACATATGCGCTGTCATCAATCAGACGCTATTACTTATAGTAAAGCTGGCAGGCATGTTTTATATCGTAAAAAACATCTTGATGAATATCTTGATGTCTGCCAAAGGTCATGTACATCAAATTAAATGTTTGTGAAAAGTATTAGTAAACTCGGGACAAATTATATTTAAGGATATTAATAATGAGGAATTCGAAAAATACACCAATTAGCTCTGGTGCTATGCATTATGTTAATCATAATTTCGGTGACTGGGAGCTTGAAACTCGCCATATGACACGTATAGAGAAAGGCATCTATTTAGATATGCGTACGAATTATTTAAAAGATGGTAAGCCTTTTACTTCTGATGTAGATCTATTAGCACACAGGTTATCTTGTAGTAGTGATGATGAGAGAAGAGCCTTGGAAATAATTTTAAAAGATAAATTTAAGTTGGATAAACGTACTAAATCATACAAACACGCTGCGTGGGAGACTATCTTAAAGAATTATAGGGCTGGTAACTGGAGAAATAGCACAAACGACACAATAAGTAGTGATGATGTCACGACTGATAATAGTACTGCTACTTCAAACACTCCTTTAACTGATGCTCAAAGAAAAGCCAAGTCACGTGATGCTGAAAAATTAATGCGCAAGCAGTTATCAGAGATAGGTGTAGATAGTAAAGGCGCTGAAGGTATGATTGAATTACGAAAGTTATTTGACACACATCGAAATAAGATTAATTCAAACTACAAGGATGTCGCAACGTGTCACTCTGAGAGTCACGCAATAGTCACGCAAAAAGAAGCTATAACCAGAAAACACAAACAGGAAAACAAGAACCAGAAACCATTTGAGAGAGAAGCACACTCGCAAGGCTCTTCTGTTATTTACTCAGATGTTCAAACTGATCTTGTTGAGCAAACTGATACTAATCATAATCTATCTACTCACAGTTATGGTGGTATTGAAGAATGGGAAGCGCCTGTAAAAAGCGCTATGCAAAACGAATTATCACTGATAAACATCAAACTAGAGATGACAGACGATGAGTATGAGTTACACGTTAAAGATTTTAAAATATATTATGCGGAGAAAGCTCAAAATGGTAAGCCTCTAAAAAATGAAAATATTCGTAAACTAAGGTTACGTCAATGGTTACAGCGTGTTGTAGATGGCCAACGCACTATTAAAGAGCAGACCGATAAACGCTTCAATATCGATGATGAAGACTGGGAAAATGAGAGAAGCAGCAAATCAAATAAGAATGATAGCAGAGAGATTACGACTGATGTTTATCATCCAAGTCATAAAACTTCATCAACTTCTAAAGTTAAAGCCAACCCTAAAATTAATGTAGTTCTTAACGGGTTATGGAGGTCATCGCTACCAAATATGTCAGTTGATGAAACCTACACATATATAGGACAACATCAAATGCCTGGCGAGTCGCAGGACGAGACTTATGATCGATTAATAATTGAAATACAAAAAGAAAAATAAATTTGAGACAGTATGAAAACTACAAACTTAAAACCAAATCAAAAGCTCATTAATTTAGATAGAGACAAATTAATTGTACATCCACAAGCTGAGCAAGCTTTAATAATTTGGCAAAGACTTAGGCTTAGCTCATCTTCTGTGAGCATTAGATATCTAGATAAGTTTTATTGTCCACCTATTAGAGTGATCAAAAACAGTAGTGATACATATTACTTTATTAATGATTTTGAGAGAGTTAATGACTTATTAAGAGTAAGAGACGTGGACAGTTATCCATGTCTTGTTACGCCTGAGAGCATCAAAGATATTCAAATGCTGGCATGGTCTGAAGTAGTACAACTTACTAATTTAAAAAATATTAATCATCTAGACTTGTTTAAGGCGCTTAAGCAGACAGCGCCTAGCTCAGTTATTTGTAAATTGATGCGCATAGAGGTTTTATCCGTTGAGTCGTATTGTCAATATGCAGGTATTAAAAAGGCAAGCTTTGAGTATCAACAATGCAGAAGGTCTATTGAGAACGATGTGATAGGTATTCCAAAAAACATGGATTGGCTGGTGAACTAATTATGATGAATTTGAGTAGAGATGAGCTAAAAACAGCTCTCAATAAGTTAATACCTAAAGATTCCCCTGACAGTCTAAAAATACAAAATTTGATTATTTACGTAGTGGGCTTTAGGCCAGACTTTGCTCTGAATATAAACTCCACTATAAATTTATTTGAGGTGACTTTTACAAGAAATGAATGCGCTAGCATAGCTAATACGATTATTAAAGAGCAGAAAATTGAAGAATGGGCTGTCTCATATATGCTCGTAATGTTTTATAAAAGATATGGAACGGTAGATAGCAAAAACAGTGCTTGGCAGTTTATGAGTGTTTACCTACAAATAACTTTAAGGATCACACTGCGAGAGGATAATCACTTTGCTAAGGTCAGTCAGTTAGGCGTTAGAGTCAGAATGGGATTAAATTCGCACAATCCTCAATCTGAAATAATAAATGAGCTCATTGGTATACATGCCCAGCAGAGTTCATTAGAAAGTATACTAAATGCTATTCGCCGGTATGAGGCTTTAACTAAGCAGTCAGAAGCGTCAAATAAGGTTGTCAATAAAAAGCTGGCAGCAAAAATTAGCCGCATTAGGCTCGCCTATGAGGTTGTGGCGGAAGATAAAGCGTTTATTGGCAAGACTTATTCTAAGTCTGATGACACTGCCAATAATAGTGTTGGTTTAAACAAGGTTTTTCTTGATAGTGATGATGAACCACTTAGAGCCACTATATTTGGGATAAGTCACCAAAACGATAATGTGTCCTCCAATGAAAATTTAGCTGATGATGATCCAGAGAAGCTTTTAGATAATGATTTTAAGCCTTCTAAGTATACTGCTAAGTCTGCTGAGCTGCAGCAATGGAAACTCAAAAATAACTTTCGCCACGCTAGGCGCAATCAATTTGGCTTTCCAACAAGCTTAAGGCAGTTAAGTTTACTCAGTATTCAAAAATTGTTTAATAGAGTTTGGCAGCTTTCAATGGTTACGGATGATGATAGTCGTTTTGGCTATGTAGTTATCTTAATGTCATTCCTTAGTGGACGTAAGATCCAAGAAGTCATTAATGAACTTGGCAAAGAGAAAAGCCAACGCACGTGGCTCAGCAGTAAAAAAATAATAGGTGAAAGCTACTACACTTTGAAGATTGTAGTAAACGTTACTATGAATCGCAGAAGTCATCTACTGCAACATCGCAAGAGCATTGATAACGAATTTATACTTCTTTTACCTACTCAATTGCATTCCATTATTGACGCAGTCAATATCGAAAATACAGATATATCTGAAATACTAAAAGACCTACAAGAACAATTAGACCTGCCTGCACTCAGTTATCAACACATAAATTCAGCTCTATACCTCATCATAAAAAATAAGTTAAATGAGCCGTTGCACGCTGATTTAATCACTGGTGTTGACGTTAGACATAGCTCGCCTCTTTACTACACAAGCATTGATTCTAATAGTATTGAGAATACATATAGAAGTGCTATTTTGTTAATGAGAAAATATTGTCCTGATATGATTCAATCACAGCTTCGTCAAGATTACAAAACTAAATCAGAAAATATAGAGCGCCAGAGTTATATCGGTAGTGATATGGCTTTAAATAAACTGACATGTCAAAAGTTCTTTTCAGAATTAGCGAATGGAGCCGAAAGTTTTAATGGATGCCTTGAGCGAAACTTAAGTATTCGACAGGATCGTTATATAGAGCAGTTTAATGCCTATGGTATTTGGCTATGGCATATTATCATGATTCAGACAGGTATAAGACCTGTTGTACATGCGCCAGGTGTGTTAAACCAGCTTGATTTTATAGCAGGGTTGTTTTGGGTCTCTGATAAAGAAGAGCGTCAAGGACAAGAGCAGGGAAGACTCATACCTTTAAGCAAATTTTTAATTATAGCGATACAAAATTATATTGAATATATAAAAGAATTTGCTTCACTGCATAATGTTATATATCCCTCTGAGCAGTTTCCCATAGATGATATTTTAAACTCTCGCCAACCTCTTATTCAAATCTTTAGTAAAAACCCTAAGGGGTTTTCAGGCATTACACCTAGCAAAGTTCGCTATCAATTAAAGAGATTCTTTAGTCATCAAGACAATTGGCTGAGACACCAGTTGCGATCAATGTTAGTAAATAGAGCGCCAGAGCACTTGATATGCGCTCTTTACGGTCATGAACACCCTGATCAGGAGGCGATGCATCCAATGTCTTCATTATCAATTAATGAGCTAAAGGGAATAAGTAACTATTTGGATGAAATTGCTTATGAACTTAATCTGAAACAAGTTGAGGTGACTATATATGTCTGAGCTAGTTGCACATAAGCTAAGAGCTGAGAATCGTAATAGCGCTCATGAGGACATTAAGAACGAAGCTAAAAGCCTTGTTAAGTCTTATATGAACTCTAATCCACTCTGTAAAGGTATAGATCTGTTTGATTATTACCAAGATATAAATACCATTTTAGAAATCAACTTTGACACTCCTCTTAGTTTTCAGCTGGCACGTCAAGGATTTTTAGAAGTTATTCGTATATATAATAAAAATCATAAAGTTTATCTTGATGAGCCAGTTGTTCCTGTCTTAGCAGAGAGAGACAGCTTGAGCATTGGTTATGATTGGTTCGTAAAGGGGTCACAGGTCAGTCAAGCCAGCCGAGAAATGATAGAAATATGGCAAAGGAAGGTAAAGTTCACTACCAATGATTTGGTCGAATCCGCGATATTCTGCAGCATTGTCTACGGCGCCCTTAACGATATTGAAGTATTAAAAGCATTTTACGAATGGCTTTTGGCTGAATCCGAAGTCTATAGAATAGATTTACCTAGTGAAGGTAATACGGTAGGTGTTGAGAGTGTACCGATTATTCTATTAGTTATTGACGATAATAGTTATGGGTGTTGGGAGTCATCTAGTAGAAACTCAAGTGATACTCCTGACAGCGAATTAAAACGCTATGTTGAGTATGTTCCAGATGATGTAACGTTGTGTTTTTTATATGCGTTAAAGGATAAAGTTTTTAAAAAGGGAGACATTAAATCTTTCGATACAATAATTAGTGATATTAGTAGAAAGCTTTCACTGCAAAACAAAGATAAGACAAAGCCACATCTTTCACACCTGATCAAATACGCTAACTATCACTGGAGACAATTAGAAGGAGCTGATATTGATAATGCATTAGCTACGATCAAGCAGGGTAAAATTAAAACTACAAGTCTACCTATAAATAAGCTGCTTAGTTACAATAAAGAAGAAATTAACTCTAATGTTAAACAGCTGCAATGGAATGAGTTATTTGAACTAGATTATTCTAAGCCTATAAATGCAAGTAGAGAAAGTATAAGTTATCCTGCGTTTAGTAAAAATATGATCAGAGCAATTCAGGAAGAGCTTAAAGATACTAGAGTAAATGCCATAGATGGTATTGAGCAGTTACAGAATGAGTTTCTTCAACCAAACGCACAGCGCATACTAGGATGGGTACGTCAGTTATTGGATGATAAAAGTTTAAATCAAGAGAGCATAAGCAAATATTTGGGGTGTATAGGGCGCGATTGGTTAATGCTGACAATTAATGAGGATATAGATAAATGGGACGGCGAAGACTTTGAGGTTATTTATGAGCAAGTTATTCAGAGCAAAAATAAAGATGGTCGAAAAAAATCAGTCATAAATAAAGACTCTAATTTTGATGATAAGCTAGTAGGTAGTAATGATCGTTCGTACATGAATAAGCTTAGAGATGGTCAAGGGTTTACTTATGGTCGTTTAAGAGCTTTTCATGATTATCAGCGTGAGTGTCATGATGCGCCCTATGTATATTTTGCATGGCGTAATAATAGGCAAATCGTCAAAGCTAATATCATTTCTCCTCGCATCTACCATGCTATGAAAGTATATGTTGACGAATCAAAGTTAGAGCTTGAGCAGAAAAGAATTTGTCTAGTTGTTCTGAGTATTGCTTATAGAACAGGGCTACGGATAAAAGAGCTCATTGGTATTAGAGTTTCAGATATTGCAGATATTTATACTGACAATTATAATCAAGAAATTGATGAGCCTAAGATTTGGATAAGACCGAATCGTTATCGTAGACTTAAAAGTAGCAGTGCAAGTCGTGTAATACCTATTAACTGCCTTTTAAAAAAAGATGAAATGGATTTGTTTATCGAGCTTTTTAAGCATCAGAAACGGTTAAAACGGAAATACTTGTTCTCACAAGGTTCAGGTAAACAGCCATTACCGAGTACGTTCTTTAGTAATATGATGAAGTTAATTTGGGATAGACTGCTTGGAGAGCATGACTTTACTTTTCATAGCTTTAGACATACAGCCATAAGCCAACTGGCTTTAGTGCTAGGTAAGTCTTCCTTAGCATCAATAATGACAGATTATGATGCTAAGCAGCGTGAGACTATTATTGAGGGTATCCTTGGCTACCATAAAGCACAAGGATCATGGTTTGGGCTGGCAAGTTTTGCAGGGCATTTGACACCTGATACAACATTTGAGCACTACATTCATACTGCCCACCTGCATACAGCAATACAGTTAGCTGATGCTAAGTTACAACTTCCTTATACAGTCTTTCAGCAAATCACAGATTTAAAATATCAGACTATACATAGACAAAACAAAGATGTTTACGATGCTAAGTCTAAAAAGGTAAGACTTAGCCTGCTAAGATCGTACTTAGTTAAAAGCTTAGTGACTAATAAGAACCCTTTATTTGTTGATAGTCTTAATATTTCTACAAATTCGCCAGTCATAGAATCTAATAGATTAGCATCGCAATCTATTTTTATTCATCAAAAATATTCGGATGTGATTGCCTATTTAGAAGAGCTACAGAAACTTAACTTAGAAAAACGAGATAGACTATTGCCTGAGGTTGCTATAAGACATGGCATTAATATAACCGAAGCTAGACAGTTATATTACAATGCAAATCTGATTTTTGCTAGCGATGAAAAAATTTTACTAAGCTCGCCGAATGGTAGTAAGAATCAAGAACTGTTAGTTAAAGCATTAGAAAAAGCATATCAAATGTCTATTCATGAACCCGATCAACTAAAAATGTTTGTTGAAATATTCGTAGCGAAACAGAATATAAAAACATCATCTATACATTTTGGGATCAAGCCTAGTGAAATAAAGATGTTAGAGCAGTTCTTAGAGGTAGGATGTAAACTTATTAATGCACTACACTGGCAAATTAGAGCTTCAGGTGAAAACGAAGTAACTCAATTAAAACGATGTTTGAAGCTAGATAGTCAGATACGTACTGGAAGTCGTCAAAATTTCCATGGTTATGAAGTTAGGGTAGTGCAGAAAAAAATCAAACGATCAGATAAGAATATGGCTATATCTGAGAATTATTATGCTTCATCAGGTGTGCTGAAGTATCTTGGATATTTATTGAGTGTGCTGATTTATATAGAGTAATTTAGCTTTAACTACTCTAAATTAACTTGAATAATTTGAAAGCATATTATAACTAAAAAATTTTAGTCAAGCTTAATTCCTATGTAGAATTAGGAAATAAATTAATTATGATAAGCTGCAAGTAAACTCATACAAAAAATTGGGTCTTAATAATGTCCTAGTATTTAATTCTTCTCATCATTATAAACGTTGTTTATGTCTATAGTTCGTAGTAATCAACTTTGTTTATTGATAATATCGATATAATCATTTATCTGAGTAGGTGTACCAACGTTTATGCTAGCAAATAATATCAACTGGAAAGATATAAAAAGCTATGAGTATTCACAAAACACAGCCTTTGAAGAGGTTGTTTGCCAATTAGCTTATAACGAGAACAAAGAAAATGGTCAATATATTAGAGTAAAAGCTCCTGATGGTGGCGTTGAGTCTTATTTAATTTTAGACAATGAAGAAGAGATTGGCTGGCAGGCTAAGTACTTCTTCGATATTCAAGATAGTCAATTCAAGCAGATTAAGAAATCGTTTGAGACAGCTATCACAAAGCACCCAAATCTGGTGAAGTATTACGTTTGTTGTCCTATTGATAGAGCAGACCCAAGAATACCAGATAAAAAGTACCTTCAAGATAGGTGGAATGACTTCGTAGAAGATTGTGAAGCGATAGCGTCAGATAAAGGAATGACCGTTGAGGTTGAGTTTTGGGGTGCTTTTGAACTTAATAATAAACTTCAAAAACCTGAAAATGCGGGCATGGTTCAATTTTGGTTTGGTGGGGATAGCTTTTCTAAAACATGGTTTGCCGAACAGGTCAATACGTCTATTAAAAATTTAGGACCAAGGTTCACGCCTGAACTCAACGTGGAAATACATGGGATCAATCATTATCTTGATGCTGTATTGAAGAATAAACAGTCAAGAACCTATATTTTTGAGAAACTTAACTTGCTCTATAAAGCACTTAAAAGTTTAAAAGAATTTTGCGATAAGTATGGGTTAGATTTAAAGGATGACTTTAGTAAACTATCAAATTGCTTAGTAGATAGTTGGCAAAATATATCAAGAGAAGACGCCAACGTCATCATAATTGGAAATACTGATGACATAGCAGTTAAAGAAATAGTAAGGTTATCTAGAAGCATTCTCGATAAAATTAGTAAAGAAAGCAGAACAATTGAAAGTGATAGCGATAGACGAACGTTTCAAAATGACATGTACGAATTTAGGAATGCTATTGATGATTTTGAAGTTGAGTTACAAACATTTAATTTATTTAATCATCCCTGTCTGATCGTTTATGGCGATGCGGGTATTGGCAAGTCTCATCTATTGGGTGATTTTTCAAACAAGTTGATTAAAGATAATAAGCCCAGCATTTTCGTTCTCGGTCAAACATTGACAGACACCACGAACCCTTGGACGCAAATCTTAAAAGATGAGCTAAGACTTGACTGTAATGAAGATGTATTTCTAGGTGTTTTAAACACCATAGGTCACGCTCAACAAGAGAGAGTTCCTATTGTCATTGATGCTTTGAACGAAGGCAAAGGACGTTCATTCTGGAAAAATACACTGGCAGGTTTTATTGAAAAGTTTAAAAAATATCCTTGGGTAGCATTGGTACTATCAGTTCGAAGTGAATATAAAGAAGGGATTTTAACTAACGTACAGCAAGATATCGAGGATAGTATAGTCAATGAGATTCACCATCTTGGGTTTCAGTCTAACGTTTTTGAGGCGGTTCGGTCATTCTTTGAGTACTATCAGTTAGCTTTGCCCAAAGAGCCGTTATTAACGCAAGAGTTTAGGAATCCTTTATTTCTTAAAATTTATTGCGAGTATAGAAAACACGCAAAAACCGATGACTTCACAATGGTATTGACAGAAGTTTTCGATAATTACTTCTCATCAATCAATGCCAAGATAGCTGATGAGTTTGGATATAGACCTGCTCTTAATTATGTGCAAAAAACACTGAATAAGTTAGCTGAAGAAATTTTTCGTAATAATACTCAATCGTTAACTTATGAAGATGCAATTCAAGTTGTCGATGCTCAAACCTATTCTTTAAATGCAGATGCATTTTTGCAAGTATTGATTGACGAGAACCTACTGATTTCTTACCAAAATCAAAGAGATAATAGCGAAATACTTTATTTCTCGTATGAGCGTTTTTATGACTATTTGACCGCTGAATTTATTTGTAATGACAATGCGACACTGAATGATTTAGAAGCTTACTTAAGTTGTGATATATCAAGCATAATGTATAAAAGCCAATATCTATCACAAGGCACATTGAGTATCTTAACTGTGCTTATTCCTAGCAAATTTGAAGTTGAGCTGTTTGAATTGTTAGATAAGGATAAAGTTCATCAAAACTATTCTTTTGGCTGTGCTTTCATTGACGGTTTGTACTGGCGTGACAATAGCAATTTTGATTTGAGCAAGTGCAAAAGTTATATAAATAAAAGTCTTTTGAGAACTAGAGGACTGTTTGCAGAATTTATAAACCTACAGTACAAGGTAGCAGGTAAAGAAAATCATCCATTAAATGCTAAAAAGTTGCACGAGTGGCTTTCAAAGTATAGTTTAGCTGATAGAGATGCGTTTTGGACGACACATATTAGTGATAGCTATATCAATGATGATTCTGCTATTTATACGCTTATCGACTGGGCAAAAAAACAAGGTTTTTCAGAGAGTTTAACCGATACTAGCAGATACCTAGTCGCTGTTGCCCTTAGTTGGGTTTTTACCAGTACAAACATTAAGTTACGAGACAATGCCACAATAGCATTGACTCGCCTTCTGCAAAACCATATTCATGTTGCGGTTCAATTGCTATCAACCTTTCAAGAAGTAGATGATCCTTATGTGTTTGAGCGTGTTTTAGCTTCAGTGTATGGTGCAATATTATCGTCACAGAGCCATGAATCAATAAATGAGATATCCAGTTTTATCCTTAGCAATATTTTCGCTAAAGAAGAGGTGTATCCTAATGTTCTTGTAAGAGACTTTGCTCGAAATATCATTGAATATGCTAATAGTCATAATTTAGTAGGTTTTAGCGAAAGTGAGCTGAAGTTAGCTAGACCACCATATAAAAGTGTGTTTCCTAAAACTATTCCTAGTAATGAAGACATTGACAATGAGTACGCGAATGATTATGAAGATAAAACCATTCCTAAACATCGTTTTGCTCAAGATAAAATTATAGACTCAATGACGACAGAGTATGGTAGAGGTATAGGTTGGTACGGTGATTTTGGGCGTTATACCTTCCAGTCAAGTTTAGACGATTGGGAAAACGTGCAGATTGATAAGCTTAGTAATTATGCCATAGAAATAATTTTTGATAAATTTGGCTATAATTCAGAAAAACACGGCGAGTTTGACAACAATATCCCATATACAGGTCGTAGTGAAAATAGTGTAGAACGAATTGGTAAAAAATATCAGTGGATGGCAATGTATGAAGTAGTAGCTAGAGTAGCAGATAACTTTAAAATGACAGATCCATCAACACGTTGGAAAGATGATAAGAAATACATATGGTACAACGGTTCTGTAGAGCCTTCTTTTAGAGATATAGACCCTACATTTATTCCCCCTGATTCAACAGATATTCGTCTAATAACTTCTCCCAATTACAATGGTTGGAGCGATGATTTCGAAGAATGGGTAGTTTCAAAAGATAATTTAGTTGATTCAAAAGAAGTCATTTTAAACGACTTCCAAAATGAAGAATGGTTGTCTTTACATAGGCATATTGACTTTAAGCCTAATAAAAAGTTGGGTGATGGTAATTATTCTGGCTCATATCAAAGTATGTGGTATATGGTCAAAGCATACCTAGTAAAAAATGAAGATTTTGATCTGGTCGTAACAAATATAAAAAATAAAAACTTTATGGGTCGATGGATGCCTGAGCCTGTAGAGAGGCATAACGATATATTTAACTTAGAGTATTACTGGTCGCCTCTACTTGAAGTCTATGAAAATGAATATTACGGTAATTCTGGGTGGCAAAACATATATGAACGCCGAGCTGGTTCAAATGAAGATAGTTTAGGTGAAGTCTATGTTTGTTCAGAAAGTCACATTTCAGAAGGGATAAAAAATCGTGATTTAGGCTATAACATCAGCGCACCTGCTAAGTTACTATTTGAAGCGTTAGATTTAAAAAATGATAAATTTTCTGGTTCATGGGTTAATGAGAATGATGAATTAGTAATGTTTGATGCTTCTTTTTATGGGAATAAGTCTGGCAACAACCTAATTGTGAAAAAGGACGTATTAGAAGATCTGCAAAATGATACTGGATGTAAGGTAATTTGGACAATACTGTCCGAGAAGATTGCGATGTACGGAGGTACTAAATCAACTGAAAAAAGGTTAAATATTTCGGGTGTATATTACCTAGAAGATGGCGAGTTGGTCGGTGAGGATTTTTTCTTTACAACTTGAGTTTTATAAGTATACGGAAAACTAAAAATTTAAGAGTTTCCTGGGGCAAACTCCAATATTAAGCACACTACCTAAGTAAAATGCTAAATACGGAAACTCCAATATTAAGCACACTACCTAAGTAAAATGCTAAATACGGAAAGGGTGCTAACGCTATATATCGTAGTACGTTAGCACCCTTTTTTACTACTGCCAATATTCAATTATCATCAATATTTATTCATTACACTAATAATTTCAATCCCTCGTTAATAAGGCTATTAGCATCTAAGAAATTATCATTTGATCCATAAAATAAGTTTTACTAGATGCATTATCATCAATGCGCTTTAGCACTAGCTCGCTGTTTGAACACTAGTAAGCAAACAATAATAAAGCCTAACAGCGCAGCTGATGCACCAAAGCGGCTTAGGGCAAGACCGCCATGATTAATGGGCTTATCTAAAAAGTCACCTAACACCGCTCCTAAAGGGCGAGTCAGTACGAAAGCACTCCAAAATAATAGTGTTTTAGATATTTTAGTACCAAAATGGGCTAGAGCAATAAGTACTAATAAAGAGCCAAAAATGATAGCACTCGTTGTATAGCCCATGCCTTTAGTGTCTGCTACCCAGTCACCAAGTGCAGTACCTAATGTTTGCGAAAATATAATTGTCGTCCAATAAAATACTTCCGCTTTAGGTTTGCTAATACTATTGACGGCAATGCTGCCCATCGTTTTTTGCCACGCTATTAAACACATACCAAGTAGAGCTACTAGCAGCGCTGACCCGCCAGCGTAGCCAATTCCTAAGGATCTAGTCACGTAATCCGCTATCGTTGTTCCCAAAGTCGTTGTCGCTATAATGGTGATCCAATATAACCATTTATTAAATGAATTAGCTTTGATTTGGGTGGCTACTGCTATAGCAAACAATACAGCGAATATACCAGTACTGACAATATAGCCTAGGTTTAGCTACATAGATAAGGCGTCACCTGCTGTCTCACCAAGCGTGGTAGCAGCGATTTTAATTATCCAAAAAAGAAGGGTAACTTCTGGAACTTTGGACAAAGCTTTTAACAGGGGATCGTAACTAGAACCAGTGGGTGAATATCGGGCGTTCAAGGTTGTATTCATAGGTGGATTCACTCTATTGAGAAGCAAATTTAATGTTACGTTGTAGACGTCACTAAATTATCAGTAGAGGAGTTAAGAAAGTGTGAAGATATAGCTAATTAAAGCTATTAAAATTTGTATGTATGGGTTTAGAAGATTAGCGTTATACAAAGTCCTCGATTCCCATTTAAATTTACAATTTCAGAAGTAGAGTCATTCATAAAGACATCGATACCTGCCTGCTCACAGATTGACTTGACGATAGAGAGCCCAAGTCCTGTGCCTTCAATTTCTTGTGATTGCCTACTGGCACTATCTGATCTTAAAGCGCTTATAGTATCGCTGGATTGATCAGTAGCTGCTGTTAGCTGATTGAGCCGTACAAAAGGGTCAAAAGCATTTTCATAATCGCTAGGATGAATGCCTGCACCTGAGTCTATTATCTGCAATACCAATCTGCTACCTGACGTTTTATATAGATTACTTGGTTTTCCAGAGTGAATTATATGTGAGCCAAAATTATATTGAGTATTTAGAGCTAATTTATCCAAGCTATCTGAGTGTGGCTTAAGTTGGTACAGTTTAATCATTACTTGACCACCAGATGGCGTGTAAATAATAGCGTTTTGAATCAGATTTTTGATGAGCATTAATAGTGAAGTCTCATCTATCTTTACTTTGCTATTAGACTCTAAATCGACAGTCAGCTCAATGTTCTTATTATCTGCAATAGGTATGAGTAAACCGATGACTTGTTCGATTATAAATTTAACGTTAGTCGATGTATCTTCATTACTGAGTGCTGTATTGATATTACCCGCTCGTGCCAGTGTTAATAGCTGCTCAACCAAACTTTGATTACGTTTCAGGCGAATAGCTAGTTTATCAAGACCTTCCGACATAATGTCATCATTAGTAATACGCTGTAGTCGTTGTAGCTGTAATGAAATGGCAGTCAGTGGCGAGCGCAGTTCATGGGCGGCATCAGCGATAAAGCGTTGCTGACGTTCAATACTGACTTTTACCAAAGCCAATAATCTATTTAGAGATTCGGCTAGTGGCAGCAATTCAGAGGGCAGTCTGTCAATATGCAAAGGACTCAAGTCATTTTCATTACGTGCGCTTATTTCATGATGTAATTGGCGCACAGGTTTCATCATTCGCCACATGATAAAAGGGAGTAAAAGCAGTAATAATGCTATACCGATAATAAGCGGTAAAAAAGACTGTAAAGCGCTGGCTTTGGCTAAATCATCCTGTAAATCCGTCTGTTGGCGTAAGATTAGCGCCACTTCTTCATTAGGATCTAAAGACTTGATCTCGACATCATTTCTATAAGTTCGCCAAGAATGGCCGTCAATATCTTGATCACTTATTCCTTTTGGAATGCCACTTACTAACGCCATCGGTATAGGCTCTGAGTAATCATGCTCATCATCGCTTTTATTGTTCTGATAATCTTGCACTCCGTTATCGAGTGAAGCAGAGAGTATGACAATATCAACGGTAATAGCACCATCATCGTCATCGGTATCAAAATGGATATTGCTGCTGGCAAGCTTTTCATTGCCTAAAGCAGCCGAATTACTATTTAAACTACTAATATTAAGCGACTGCTCTAATAAAGCGGCGGTATTTTTTAAATTATCATCTTGAAAGTCATTTATCTCGTTATAGCTATACCAAAACCCGTAACCCCCCGCGATTATGGCCAATAGTAACAATGACAAAACGGACCAAAAGATTAGTTGGAATTGTAGGGAGTTAAGGAGCTTACGGAATTTAGGCATATCAGTTATCTTCTAGAAATGACAAGGTGTTTTTAAAGTCATGTGTTTAAAGTTAGGCATTACTGATATACCATCCAAGGCCGCGAACATTCTTAATTCTAGCTTGTCCGACCTTTTTACGTAAGCTATGAATCAAAAACTCAATAGCATTACTTTCAACTTCACCGCCCCAGCCATACAGTGAGTCTTCAAGCTCAGTCTTTGACATCACCTTTTCAGGAGACTGCATAAAGGTAGTGAGCAGCATGTATTCTTTAGCGGTTAAATCTACAGGATTGCTATCCATCATGACTCGTTTATGCGCGGTATCTAAACTCAAATTGCCAACCACTACCTGATTATCCGCTTTACCTTGGGCACGGCGAATCAGTACACGCATTCGTGCAAAGACTTCTGCTAGCTCAAAAGGTTTAACGACATAATCATCGGCCCCTGAATCTAATCCTGCAATTCTGTCTTTTAATTGATCGCGTGCGGTGAGTATTAACACTGGTGTATCAATCCTGGCATCACGCATAGCAGTTAATACGCCCATACCATCAACCTCTGGCAAGCCTAAATCTAATAAGATGATGTCATAAGGCTGCACCCTTAATGTCAGGATAGCTTGGCGACCATCTTTCACCCAGTCGACAGTGTAAGCCTCATCTTGCAACGCTTCACTCAGACTCTCACCAATCATAAAATCGTCTTCGACCAGTAATACGCGCATGGGTATTCCTTATTTGTGAGCTATTTTCTTGGCTATTAGGGTTATCAAAATATAAAAGACGGTTTGCTTTAGTTATAGTGGCACTTTTTAAACGGTATTTGAATTAAAAAGCTCTAATCGATACTAGTGTACAGAGTAGAGCTTCGTGGAAATATATTGAAACTAAATTTTTACCGCATTAA
The DNA here is from genome assembly GCF_904846475.1 of Psychrobacter sp. LFX-11D. NCBI lineage: Bacteria > Pseudomonadati > Pseudomonadota > Gammaproteobacteria > Moraxellales > Moraxellaceae > Psychrobacter > Psychrobacter sp. LFX-11D. The sequence goes on along the minus strand of NZ_CAJHAV010000010.1, from coordinate 44,187 downwards.
TCATCATCGTCTAACTGACTACTGATAACCTGACCATTCATGCTATCGATCATTAGTTTGTATATTTCCATCCCTTTAGCCATTTCAATCTCGTAAGCGGGTATGCCGTTATCAAAATCAAATTTGGCTTCAATAATTTTACCATTGATACTTTTCGTCGCTTTTTGCATGGCTTGGGTTAGACTGATTTTAGCCTGTTTCAAAGCTTCATATTCTGCTAAATCTTCTGCATCAAGTTTTTCTTGTTTGGTCTTTAAAACTTTACCGCTACTGGAATCAATTTTTACTTCATGCTCCACACCATTGGTGATAAATTCGATTTCATACTCGCCACCTGCCATATAATCGTTTTGATCAAATTCAGCGCTAATCAAGTCTCCCTTGACTGTTTTTTGCGCAATAGCGATGGCTTGCTCTAGACTGATTTTACTTTTCGCTATTGCAACTGCGTCACTAATCTTTGCGCCTGAAATAGCGGGTATTTGACCTGAGGCAATGGCGATGGTACCGATACCTAAAGCACCAACGACAACGATGGCTGATTTGCTTAGTGTTGATAGTTTTTTCATAATATTTACTCCGTATTTAAGATTCATGGCTGACTACATCATCGATGTGAATGTCAGATGTGTCCATCATACAAAATAAGACATAGGAGAAACTTAGCGTAGAGTAAGCGTTTGATTAGAGGCTGAAAAATTGAGAGTGATGAAACCTATTCACTAGAACAGATTTATCTTAAAGCTTTGTAGCACAGTTGCGAATAGTGCAAAAAATAAAGCCGTCAGCAAGCTACTAGACAATAGTGCCATACCAAAACCAAATTTATTGAGCAGGTAAGGGAATAACAAGAAAAAAGGCAACGTTCCGAGAACATACCAAAAGGTGTAGTAGGCGTGATTACTTATCTTAGCTATCGGTTGCTTTTCAACATACAGCCAAATTAAGGTAAGGAGAGTGACTAAGGGCAAGGAGGCAAGCAAAGCGCCGACTCTGTCGCTACGTTTGGCAACCTCAGAGATAACAACAACCAGTGAGGCAGTAATTGCGTATTTAAGCCATATATTCAAGGTACTCTCCTAGACACAGATCACCCCATTCAGATTTTATTAACTTCAACAGACACATGAGAAAGCTGAGGCAATGACTCTGATAATATTTTTTTGTATTCTTCCGTACTTAAAGGGGATGGGGAGGATACTGAAAGAATGGCGGCTTGGTGGGTTGACGCTATTTTCCACACATGAATATCGTTAATAATCGTATTTCTCTTATCGAGAGTCTGCGATATCTTCTCAAAAGTTGAAACATCAACAGATTTATCTAAAAGCACGGTACTCGATTCTTTGATCAATCCATAAGACCAGTGAAGAATCACTATTGCACCGACAATGCCCATGACAGGATCAATCCAGATGATGCCCATATATTTACCAGTTAATAACGCCACGATAGCAAGCACAGAAGTGAGGGCATCCGCTAAAACGTGTAAATAAGCCGCTTTCATATTGTGATCATGGTCATGATGATGGTCGGAATCGCCATGACCATGATCGTGATCGTGATGGTGATGGTCATCTTTAAGTATAAATGCCGACACTATGTTTACGATTAGACCGACAATAGCAACGATAATGGCTTCGTTAAAATGTATGTTGTTTGGCTCTATTATTCGTTGGACTGATTCTAAAATCATTAATAATGCGACAATGGCTAATGCAATGGCACTCGCAAAACCACCGAGATAATTTACCTTGCCCGTACCAAAACTAAATGATTTATTATTAGCGTTCTTTTTAGCGTATGAATAAGCAAATATAGCGATAAGAAATGCGGCTGAATGCGTGCCCATGTGCCACCCATCAGCAAGTAATGCCATAGAGCCAGACCATGTACCAGCAGCGATCTCCAAAACCATGATTATCGTCGTTAACCAGAATACAATCTTTACTTTAGATTTGTTTTGGGCGTTATCGACACCGAAATCATGAGAGTGTTCCCACTGAATAGTTGATTCTTTCACGTTTTAAATCCCTAGCTGTGTATGAAAAGATGGCAATCTTATGTATTATAAACATCATCAATAAATATACTACCCCCCAGTATATAATGAGGTAATAAAAACAATGTCACACACACAAAAAAACAAGAGCAAGCTACTAGGGCGCATTAGACGTATCAAGGGTCAGTCAGTAGCAATAGAAGCGTCATTAGAAGGCAATCCTGAATGTATGGCTCTTTTGCAGCAAATAGCGGCATTAAAAGGGGCGGTAAACGGTCTCATGAAGGAGGTCTTAGAAGAGCATATAAGAGAACATTTAGGGGCAGAAGACATTACCCCGCAACAACGACAACAAGAGATAGAAGACGTGTTGTCTATCCTAAAAACTTACCTAAAGTAGAAAGATAAAGGTCTTTAAAAAGGTACTATTTTATTATGTTAGAAATATTATTATTGGCGTTAGCACTGGCTGCGGATGCGTTTGCGGCTTCAATTGGTCTTGGTTCAACGCATAGAAGCGATGTTAAGTCGCAGTTTATAAAAATGGCGTTACTCATTGGATTATATTTCGGGGTTGCTCAGGGAGTGATGCCGCTGATTGGTTATGCACTTGGCTCTACCATGCTGGGCTGGTTTGCTGAGGGGGCTTCTTGGGTAGCCTTTGTCATACTGGTCGCGCTTGGGATTAAGATGCTCTATGAGTCGCGTTCAGTTAATGATGACGATACTCGGATCAATGTAAGCCATAAAACCTTGCTGTCGTTGGCTATAGCTACCAGTCTTGATGCCATGGCAGCAGGCTTTACCTTAAATCTATTGTCGGTTAATGCTTATGTTGCCTGTTTAATCATTGCATTAACGACCGCTATTTTAAGTATTTTAGGGGCTTATATAGGACGCCAATCAGGGACATGGCTCGGCAGTTGGGCAGAAGCTTTGGGCGGTTTGGTGTTGATCGCTATTGGTGTGAAGATGGTTATTTAAAGTAAGATTTTATCCTTTATGAACTAATAGCCGCTCTTTTAAAAAAAACGCCAGCAAGCGCACAAGCAATGGTTAACGACAGCAACATCGACACTAAGGTGTGACTAAAGAAATGATCGCCAAATAGCATTTTATAGAGTCCCATTGTCCAACCTAATACGGTTACGATTTCAAATATTCTGTAGCGATACTTATGCAAAGTAGGTAAAAATGCTAAACCATACAAAGAAAATCCTGCGCTGGCATGAGCTGCTGGAAAGCATTTTACATCGGTTTTAGTGAGCATATTTTGCCAGATGTTTAAATAGGGTAAGTCACCACCGAATAAGGTTAAATGATTAGGGCAACTGACATGAGTGACACCCTTTAATAGCGCGATAGTAGAAGGTACTGCAATAAGAATAATCAGTAAATAACTTATCTCACGAATTGAAAAGGGCACGATAAATTTATTGAACTTACTATTGGCAATATAAGTGTTATTTGAAGATTTTCTGTATTTGACAATTAATATAGCTAATAAATAGATAGCTGATAAAATCAATAACGTTTTAGGCCCATCATAAAAAATAAAGGCGTAAGGCTGAGCGCCTTTTTGTATAAGCCATTGTCCATTAGTATAAAAAAGCTCACTAATACGAATATCAAACTGGCTATGCTCAAATATCAGAGTCGCAATAATGGTTAAGCAAAGTAGCTTGAGCCACATCCAATGAGAGGAGTCATTTTCTAAAGTCATTAAAACGCCTTGTTTATTAAATCGCAAAAATGTAAGCACTACTCAGTATGAAAGACTAAATAACGCCATTAACCATAAAATAAACAGTAGCAGTAGCGATAAAAATTGAGCGGCAGAGCCGACATCTTTGGCTATTTTCGCTAAGGGGTGCTGCTTGGTTGAGGTATGATCGACACTCGCTTCAATACCCGTGTTGATAAGCTCAACGATAAGGGATAAAAAAGAGGCAACTACCAGTATCATTTTGATATTTATGCCAAAAGGCATAAGTATAATGACCATGAACAGTACCAAATTGAGCCATAAAACCTGTCTAAACGCTGCTTCAAATTTATAAGCCGCTTTGAAGCCATCTATAGAATATCCTGTAGCTTTCAAGATACGAGCCAACCCTTTTTTACCTTTAACATTACTGGCAAAGCTGTCAGCCACAATCAAAGTGTCGGCAATTTCCTGTATTTTATGATTAGAGTTTACAGTGTCGTTGTCAAGATCAGATTTGAGGTTGCTCATAGTGATTGCTTACTAGTCATTAAAATCGGAACGGGTGGTAGGTTTTGATAAATATACAAGATAATAAGCAGTAGCTGACACTTAGTTTTACTATAGTACTGGCTACTGCCACCTATTAAAGTCAAAGTTAAAATATAAGAAAAGTGCAATCACCGATATAATTATTGTTGTAAGGATCCCAGTGTAGGAGAAGAGCACTGGTTAGCACTTGGGTATCAGTATGAGCTTGAGGTTGTTAAGAAAGCGTTAAGAAAAAAATTTATAGTGAACTGAGATACCATAAAACTCTGGCGAAGGAGCTATTGTAATAATGAGCTTATTATCATTAAAAAAGCCAACCCCTTAATGATCTAAGGTGTCGGCTGAGTTACGTGTGGTTATGTGATTATTTATCTAAAAACCAGTTCAATCAATTATTAGTCATCGTCCTCCATATCAACTTGACTACTCAAAACCTTGCCAGTATTGGCATCTATACTCACATCGTATATCTGATTGTCTTTGACAACTTCGATGTCATATAAGGCTTGTCCTTTTTCAAGCTCGAATTCAACACCAATTATTTTACCATTTACGCTTTGAGTGGCTTTTTGCATAGCACTAGTTAGCGTAACTTTGGCCTGCTTCATGGCGCTGTATTCAGCCATATCTTCTTTATCTAATTTTTCTTGCTCAGTCTTAATAACTTTGCCAGTATTGGCATCGATCTTGACCTCGTAAGAGGTACCATTAGAGATGAATTCAACTTCGTATTCACTCGTTGCAGTACCTTTATTATCATCATCGTCGTCATAATCAAACTCTGCACTGACCAGATCGCCTTTGGCGTTTTGTTTGGCTATATCGATTGCCTGCGTTAAGCTGATTTTACTTTGCATAGCACTGACAGCTTCACTTGATCCTGTTACTGCTTTGGTATTGGCAACAGGGGCGGCTATAGCAGTTGCACCTACACCTGCAATAGTAAGGGCGATGAGTGCTGATTTGGTTAGCGTTGATAAGTTTTTCATGAGAGTCATCCTTTGTATTAAATCAATTTCTGACACACCGTTAGTGGTTTTGTCAGCTACCTTGTGGGTATGAATCTATAATACGAGAGACGACATAGGAGAAACTTAGTGAGGATTAAGGGTTTAATTAGCGAATAGATATAATAAATATGGTGGTGCTATTGATACTGGGGTTTGTGTATCTATAATTTATAGTACGATAATAGTCAATGCCAATTTTAACTAAATGAGGTGATCTATGAAAATATTACCGATACCACCGCTAAATGCACAACTAACAAAAGCAATAAAAGTTGTGGAAACTACTGCGTTTGAACAAGCTAATCAGCAACATTTACTGCATTACTTTCTTAAAGGACTAGGTGATCTACCAACGATAGTTCTTGAGAAACTTAACCGCTCTTTAAAGGCTCCTACAGCTGAGCAGTATCCTCACACTGATGCACATATGAGACTAATTATCGGCTTAAACCACAAGCTTAAGCCGCCTATACAAATTACGCAATTGGTACAGTTACGGCAAAAATTTGCAGCCGAGATGGTCGCTATGCAATCTCCAAGCGTATGGCAACAAGCAAATACTGATGATACCTTTAAAAGTAAAGACAGTAATAATAAAGAAAACGGTAATTTGGTGAGCTGGCAAGATAAAACTATTGCCAATGCTGATGGTGGTGAGATGATTATTCGTTGTTATCAGGCAGAGTCTAGTGCCGCTCAAAACCACGAACAAAATCATCATATCTATAATAACAGTGAACAAATAGTCATGCTGTTTTTTCATGGCGGCGGATTCTGTCTCGGCAATGTCGATACAGATCATGAGTTTTGTCATACCATTTGTACACAAACTGGCTGGGCGATTGTCAGTGTGGATTATCGACTGGCACCAGAAAACCCTGCTCCTACCGCTATTAGAGACTGCCTTACGACTTATGCTTGGTTGGCTAAACACGCTCATACCCTTGGCGCGTCATCCTCTCGCATCATTTTAACAGGTGATAGCTCGGGCAGTGGTCTTGCAGCATTGGTAGCGCAGCAGGTGAGCAATGCCACTATGAATCAAGCCTTTGATAAACAAAAATATATTAATACGCTTGATGATTTCACTATTGATATTTTCCAGCAGCTACAAAATCTACCACGTCCATTAGCACAATTATTATTATACCCAGTCACAGATATTGGAGAAGACTATCCAAGCTGGAAGCTGTATGGTCAAGGCTTAATACTGGATTATAACGACATCAAAGTGTTTCATGCCGCCTATCTGCAAGATAGCGCTTTAACACAACCGCATGCTCTTCTTTCACCCCTACATGGTGATAATACCCAAGTGTGTCCAAGCTATATCGTCGCGGCTGAATTGGACATTTTACGTGATGAGGCACTTGTTTATGCCGAGCAGCTGCAAGATTACGGTATCAACGTGCAGACTCATACAGTACTTGGCGCACCGCATGGCTTCATAGACTTAATGAGCGTGCATCGAGGCATTGGGCGCGAAACGTATAATATTATTGATAATTTCGCTACCTTTGTATGTCAGATAATTAATAAAGAAACGAATACTGTGACATTGGAATAACATCTTGGAAGTCTATTTAATAAAGAGCGCTTAGTAGCTTTTACTGGCAAGTACGTGTTTGTTAAATCTGAAGATATATTGTCGTCTAGCGATTGGTTTAACAAGCATGGTAAAAAAGCGGTATTTTTTGGACGTATAGTACAAGCCCTTGATACGGGCTACAAACAAAGGAAAATAATGTCAGAAAAATTCTTACAAAATACGACACTTATCGCTTATTCATCGTCACAAGTCTCAAAAGTACCCTGTGATGAGATTGCAAAGTTGAGTTTTGAGCCACACAATAATGAGGTTTTTTGGCTGAATACTTATGGTCTAAGTGAATTTGACGCGATAAAGCAGGTTGTCATCCAAAATCAATTTGATGACTTTTTGCTCAAGCTATTGCAAGAAAAAGAACATGCCACTAAGGTTCTTGAGCTGGATAACGTCTTATTTATTGCCTTAAAAGTGCTAAAAACAGAGGATAAAAATCTAAACAGTGAGCAGATAATTTTTATTGTCTCACCAACTCTGTTATGGAGTTTGCAAGAGAATAGTGGCGGTCATTTTCAATGGATTCGTGATCGCTTGATGCAAGGCAGAGGTCAAGTTCGAAACAAAAAGGTGGATTACCTCATGTTTCTGTTGATTGAATCCTTAATTGCAAACTATGAGGAGATGTTTGAAAAATTACTGAATGCTGACAATGAGGTTATAAAGGTATCAAACATTACTCCAACGCCTTATTTTACCGAAAAGGTTGAGGCGCAAAAACGACGTATGCTAAATTTTAAAAAAGCGACGATGAGTTTGCGCAATACTATCGTTAAGCTGAAAACTATTAATACTATTGATATAGAAAGTAAGTATTTCACAGAGCTTAAGGAGCAAGCTAATAATTTGATTAGCGAGATTGATTTTGAGCTGCTTGAGCTTGATAGTAAAACCAATCTAATATTTTCAATTCAGGGGCACCGTTTAAATGAGATCATGCGCACGCTGACTTTGGTAACGGTGGTGTTTATACCGCTGACATTTTTAGCAGGTATTTACGGTATGAATTTTGAGGTCATGCCTGAGCTAAAATGGCAACACGGTTATTTTATTTTACTTGGTGTGATGGCAACATCGACTGTGATTATTATTATGTATTTTAAGAATAAAAAATGGTTCTAAGCGGCTCGTTATTTGGCTTAAATAACTTGAGTTTTATTAATGCTATTCCATAGATCCATAATATGATTTAAAGAAGAGTAGTAAAGCTGAACGATTTAATTAGTAAAACATAATTATTTTAAGAGGTAAATGATGATGTCTTAACACTTTCTTAATAATAAGATCGTTACTATGGTTCTATGACTAAGTGTGCTGTGGCTCAACTTAAGTATAGCGCAACCTCATAACGAACTTAAATAGGAAGGTGTCTATGTCTACTCATAATGCAGCATCAGTATCAACGAATCGCGTATCTAACCAGTCTAAATTTAGCAACATGCTCAATAAAGTGCCTGAGATTACATTAGTGTTTTGGCTCATTAAAATGATGTCAACCACAGTAGGCGAAACAGCCGCTGACTTTATGATCTTTAACTTTAAGCTAGGGTTGCCAGTCACTTCTCTTATCATGACTGTACTGTTCTTAATCGTATTAGTGATACAGCTAAAAGCCAAAGAATATATACCGTGGAAATACTGGCTAACCGTAGTGTTCGTCAGTATCTTAGGCACGCTGATTACCGATAATATGACAGATAATCTCGGTATCCCACTATCGTATTCAACGATAGGGTTCAGTGTAGTGCTGGCAGTAGTCTTCGCTGTTTGGTATGCCCGAGAAAAGACTTTATCTATTCATCACATCGACACCTTTGCTCGTGAATTATTCTATTGGGTAGCTATTTTGGCTACTTTTGCATTAGGAACTGCCGCAGGGGATTGGTTTGCAGAAGGGCTCAACATCGGCTATCAAAACTCTACATTGATATTTGCTGTAGGAATAGCACTCATCACAACAGGGTTTTATGTGTTTAAATTAGACGCCGTATTATGCTTTTGGTTGGCCTATATTTTGACACGTCCTTTGGGAGCCGCACTTGGCGATTGGTTATCACAACCAATAAGTAATGGCGGGTTAGAACTGGGGGTCACTAGCATCAGCGTTGTATTTTTATTAATGATTGTAGGCCTAGTGGGCTACGAGACTGTTAAAAAAGGTAATAAGATAAATAGTTACTAGTGAGTTAAGGGTATATATAATGTGAATGTGTTTTATAAACTATAGCTGATCAGCGCAATCTATCTATGTGCCCAAAATGCCTAATACAAGTAAGTAAATATGACTATAAAAAGTATAAAATTTAATTGGCATTGGGTTTTAGCGATTGTTGCTATTGTCATGTTTGCCTTAGCATCCAAATCGTTGTTTCATATGGCACATACGCTAGATGTAGCACAGATGAAGTCTGTCATACTGGCAACGCCGGCATTAACGATGTTTAAAGCCGTTGCAGTAGTCATAGCCGCTTATATCCTCCTTAGCGTTTACGATTTAATAGCAGTGCGCTATTTAAACACTAAGATACCTTATCCAAAAATCTTAAATACCTCACTTACCGCTTTTTCAATTGGACATACTTTAGGGGTGTCTATGCTTTCAGCGGGTGCGGTGAGGTTTCGCTATTATGGCAAATACGGGGTTGAAAGTACCAAGATAGCCAATATCATTTTGCTAGTCTCTTTAGCGTTTAGTTATGGCATGATGGCGGTCATTGGCATATCCTTGGTAGTAAATCCGCATATGCTATCGCAGTTACTTACCACTGTATCCTGGCTAAGCGGCATATCACCATTGATATTTAGAGTAATCGGTTCTCTTATCCTAGCGTTAATCGTCGCTAGCTTAATATTTGCTGGCAAGTCAGGGCGGATATTTGCGATAAAGGACTGGCAATTACAATTACCACCAGCAACGGTACTGTTTAGACTGATCGTTCTTGCCGTGATTGATATCGCTTTAGTCGCCTACATCATTCATATACTAATACCTGCCAGCACACAGATCAGTTATCTAGAGGTTTTCTCAGCTTACGTTCAAGCAATTACCGTGGGTATTATCAGTCATGTGCCGGGTGGGCTGGGAGTATTTGAGCTCACTATGGTAGCCTCACTACCTAAGGTAGATAAGACTACGCTGTTATCAGTGCTGCTGCTATTTCGCATTCTTTATTATTTTATCCCTTTTATGCTAGGGATATTATCTTTTGTTCTGCATGAGGCTTATATTCGCTCAGGTATAGAGTCAACCAAAAAACGTAGAATTCTGCCTAGTATATGGGTCCCTCAGCTATTGGCTTTGGCAACTGCAGTTTTGGGTATAGCCATGCTAATAGTCAGTATATTACCGCCTATTGCTGATCGAGAGCTATTACTGGGAGAGTTTATACCCATACCTATTGTTGAAGCCTCCTATCTTCTCAATACACTTATGGGCTTTGCATTAGTAGTATTGGCGCGTGGATTGTACCAACGTCTCAATGGCGCATGGCACTTATCAATGTGGTTATTAGGTGCGTCAATAGTGACGTTATTGGTCAAACATCTAGAGATAGAAGTTGCTGTTATCTGCACCTTCTTGTTCACCGTAGCTTACTTTAACCGAAGTTACTTTAACCGTCAGTCTAATTTGATGAGTTTGCGCTTAAATACACAAACCTTAATTTTGTTATCAGTATTCTTAATCAGTCTATTCTGGGTGGGCATGTACGTTCATCGTAATGAAGCCTATAGCCCTGATTTGTGGTGGAATGTATCAGACGATGGTGGAGCACGTTTTTTACGCTCATACGCTATGCTTGCTATATTAACTATCGCCTACGTATTATTCAGCCTTATTCGGTTCAAAAAGCCAACTCCAAGCCTACCTACTCAGGCAGAGCTCGCTAAAGCTGAGTTAGTAGCAAGACAGTCTGCTTACTCAGTGGCAAATTTAAGCTTATTGGGTGATAAGCAACTACTATTTAGTGACACGGGCAATAGCTTTATCATGTATCAAACTCACGGTAGAAGCTGGATTGTTATGTCTGATCCTATTGGAGATGAGAGTGAGTTTGGCGCTTTGATTGAGACATTTATCGAATTATGCCAAAGCTTTGGTGGTACTTGTGTGTTTTATGAAGTTAGCAATAGATATCGTCAAGCATTTAATAAGAATGGCATACAGCTTTTAAAAATCGGTGAAGAGGCTATTGTTGACTTAGATGCCTTTAGTTTACAAGGCAGTAAAAACTCTAAATTTCGCCAAGTCATTAGTCGCGGCAGCAAAGACGGACTGAGCTTTGAGGTGATACCACAAAAGCAAGTTTCCGCATTACTAGGAGATCTAAAAACAGTTTCTGACATTTGGTTAGGAGATAAAAAGTCAGCGGAAAAAGGCTTCTCGCTTGGCTATTTTGATGAAGACTATTTAAAGCGTTTTGATTGTGCGGTAGTCAAATATCAAGGGGACATCGTTGCTTTCGCCAATCTTTGGCAAAGTGGTCATCTCAATGAGTTGTCTATTGATTTGATGCGTTATAAAGAGGTGCAAAATAGCGCGGGCAAAGAAATTAAAAACATGATGGACTACCTATTTATAAATTTATTTATGTGGGGCAAAGAAGTTGGCTATCATCATTTTAGTTTAGGAATGGCACCGTTTACTGGGCTTGAAGTCCAGATTAAACCAGTTGTTGAAAGTAATGTCTTAAAAGATGACGCTTTAAAATCTAATGACCAAAACATAGTAGATAGTGAGCAAATCGAAGTTCCAGCGGCTGAGGCTATCGGACCTAGATGGCGCTACGTGACCAATACCGTGACCAAGTATGGTAAAACCTATTATAACTTTACAGGGCTACGTAATTTTAAAGAAAAATTCAATCCTGATTGGGAGCCCCGTTATATAGGAATTGAAACGGGGCTTAGAGCGGGCATGAAACCCATTAAAGGTTTAACCGACACAACATTACTAATATCAGGTGGTCTTGGCAGCTTGGTTAAAAATTAATACCAGTTAATACAGTTATATAATTTAAGCCTTCATTAATGGAGTTTGATTAAAGTTATGGCGCTATTACCAAACGCGTTTTTCAGTCATTGGCGCTTGCTTAGCAGCTTACTAAGCGGCGTACTTATTGGCTTAATAATAGCTGCGATATGGCCTATGTCTTTTAGTACTGGCTTTATTGTCGGTTGGGATAGCGGCATTTTAATCTATATTGTCAGTATTATTGTTATGATGCGCGCTAATACCATTCATGGTCATCTGACCCAAGACCATGAAGGTAAAGTAATTATCTTAAGCCTCATTAGTATTGCGAGCTTGATTTGTTTGCTAGCTATTGTAAAGCAAACTCAGATTGGTAAGGACTATCAGGGTATAGCACGTATTTTAACTATTGTGCTTACCGTGAGTACTATTTTTATTACTTGGCTGATGATACAAGTTACCTTTGCTATGCAATATGCCTATTTGTATTTCTCTGAACAACGTAGAGGAGTAGCGTCGCCTTTTATGTTTCCTGAAGCCATGATGGCAGGTGATGGCTTCAGTGAAAATCATACAAGGGCATTCAGTGCTAGATTTGAGGACTTTTTTTATTGCGCAGTTGCTATTGGTACCTCAGGTCAGACCGCCGATATTGCTTTTACCTCAAAAGCGGGTAGAAAGCTTGCTACTTTGCATAGCATTATCGCCTTTGTATTCAATTTGGTTATTATCTCTTTGTTAATTAACATTATAGCCAGTTATATATAATTGTGCTTATCGTTCGATAGTCTTAACGATAATAAATACTAAAGCTGCTGCCACCAGTTTTATTCGCTTGATGGGTTAATTCCCAATCCATATGCGTCATAATACGCTGCACGATACTAAGACCTAAGCCCGACCCCTCAACCTTATTACTAAATGCCTTATCTGTGCTCGAATCGTCATCCGTTTGAAAATCCGTATTGCTATACCCTAAACGCTCAAAGCGCTCATACAGCAGCGGCATCATAGCCTCAGGAATACCCAAACCAGTATCGGTAACGGTTATCTTCTCATCGTCGATAGTGACTCTGACTTCACCATCGTCTGTATATTGAAAGGCATTTTTAATAAGATTCCCTAAAGCCATCTTTAGTAATTCAGGTCGTATATTTGCAATATGCTCTTTTTCAGCGACTATAGTGCAAGTGACTGGCTTATATTTGAGCAGATACTTTAAGCGCTCCGTCTCATTGATAGCAGTATTATTAATAGAGGTTTGCGGGGCATCCAGTTTTTCAGGGGCACGAGAGAGCAGTAATAACGCGCTGATAATTTCAGAGGTTTCCTTAGCAGTGGTGCTGATACGATCAGTGAATTCGCTTAAACTGCTGTTATGATCCAATTGGGATGCGAGTACCTCTGATGCACCCATAATAATAGTTAAGGGGGTACGCAATTCGTGGCTGACATCGCCTGTAAATAACTGCTCGCGTTTGAGGTACTGCTCTAGCTTATGGTTTTTCTCATCGATAGCTCGTGCTAATACGCCAATTTCAGAAGGTAAGTGAGTTAATTTATCTAACTGTTGATTTTCTGATTCAACCGATTTTTTTAGATCTAGGATGGGCTTTGTAATCGCTTTTGATGAGAGATAGGAAAAAAGTATGGCAATCAATAGGCTCAGTATAATAGCGCCACTGAGAGCTGTATAAATAATGGCTTCAAGCTCTTCAAAAATAGTCAAGACAGGATAGTCAGTAGCACTCAAAAGACTGCTTTCAAGATAGCTTAAAATATACTCCTGGTTTTGGTAGTTATATTTTAAAAAGTGCAATTCAGTGGCTTTATCATCTGCTACTATTTCTAACTCTTGCACTGAGTCTGTTGCCATTTTTTGTAAATTTTCGGGCGCTGCTTCAAAATGATAAATACTAATACCAGAGTTCGTGTGGTAAGCTTTTTTTTGATCCTCATGTTCTAAGGTTAATTGCAGTTGCTGTAGCATTCGGCTCTCTACTAGGGCCTGCTCAATTTTAGTTTCTGCCACAAAAAAAATACTAACGAAAGTTGAGCATAGCAATAAGGCAAAAACGAAGTAGGATAGTCGAAATTTATTAGCGATAGAGTCAAGGTTGAGCATGGCATTACTTCCTAGTAAAAGGTCGTAGATGGAGAGAAAGATATAGACACAACGGCTGGTAATAAAGAGGAGCCCTTGTATAGTATTGAGATATTTTGAACTTAATCTGGATCAATTATTTGGTAACCCACACCAGATACCGTCATTATCATAGTCTTGCCAAATGGTTTATCGACTTGAGCCCGTACACTATGCATGTGGGTACGAAGTGCATCACTACTTGGGACATCCTCACCCCATACTTTTTCCTCCAGCTCATTCTTGTTGACAACCCGAGGCGACGCATTCATCAATGTCTCTAGGATTTTAAACCCTGTAGGTGTCAGTTTTAATGATTTACCTTCGCGTGTAATTGTGTGCTCCTCTGAATTTAAAGACAGTTCCCCAACAATGGTACTATGATGAAAATGATCATCTTGGTGACGACGGATGAGGGCTTTGATACGAGATTCTAATTCAACCAGTGAAAATGGCTTAACTAGATAATCATCAGCGCCACTATCGAAGCCTGCCACTTTATCTGAAATCGTATCACGAGCCGTTAGCATCAGTACTGGGGTTTTGTTATGCAAGTCTTCTCTCAACTTCTTACAAAGTTTGGTGCCATCCATACCTGGTAGCATGACATCTAGTAGTATAACGTCGTAACGATTGTTCGAGGCTAACGTTAAGCCGCTTATGCCGTTATGAGCATTATCTAACTCAAAACCTTTGGGCTCAAAAAAGGCATAAATATTGGCGACGATATCGGGGTTGTCTTCAATAACAAGTATCTTGTACATAGATGTCTCGTGTATAAATGCAAGCAAAGCTTATAGTCTAAACCTTAATAAACAGATTTAAAAAAAGTCGGCGCTGCTGCCACTTCTTTGGTCGTAATACCGAAGAAGTTAAGTAAAGTTGGGGTAATAAAATCGTGTGATACAGGCTGGTCTAACATACTAGTGAGGCTGCTTTTATCAATATTATTGTTGTTAGGCGACCAGATAATAACGGGCACCTGCTTTTGAGCATTAGGCGCTATAGAGTAGGGTAGGCCGTGCAAATAAATATTGTTTTCGCCTAAACTTTCGCCATGATCACTGATGTATACCATAACTACATCATAATCTTGCTCATACCCTTTTAGCGTATCAATCACGTTATTCAAGAAATAGTCAGTATAACGAATGGCATTGTCATAACCGTTGATGACGGATTGATCATCACATTTAGACAGCTCGTTGGTCATACATACTGGCTTATACTTTTCAAACTCTTTAGGATAACGCTTATAGTAAGCAGGACCATGATTACCCATTTGATGCAATAAAATAAGGGTGTCTTTAGCAGTACCGTCTGATTTTACCCCTGCATCTGACTTAACTAAAGTATCAAAACCGTCAAGCATACCAATATCACGACACTCCTCATCACAATTTGGATTGACATCAGGCGTTTTGAAATCCTCAGAAGTGACTCTATCAGCGACCCCTTTGGAGCTTGAGTTATTGTCTCTCCAAACCACATTTACGCCTTGCTTATTGAGTGTATCCAGTACGTTTTCATTATAGTCTGCACTACTAGAGTCATAATTCTCTCGATTGGCATAACTAAACATGCAGGGCACTGAATAAGCGGTAGAAGTGCCACAAGAGGTTGCCTTTTTAAAGCTATAAACATCTGATTGGCTAGCTAGCAGTGGCATAGTATCGCGCTTATAGCCATTAAGACCAATGTGATCAGCGCGAACCGTCTCACCGACAACAAATACCATGAGTTTAGGTTTTGCTGAATTAATCCCTACAGTAGGAGTTATACGTCTGGCATCTGTCGCATGCAGGGTCAATGTATCAGGACGGCGCAATTCATCGATGTAATCGGTACCTAATTTGATAACCGAGTAAATAGGGGTAATGGGATTAGCGTAACTACGAACCATTTTATGTTGACGAAAAAAGGTAGCGTACTGATCACCAAAGGGCAGTAGGCAGATAGCTACTAAAGCGATAGACAAAATTAAAGTCAGGGCTCTTTGCCATAGCGCTCGACGTAAAGGCAAGCGCTTGATATTTAATTTGGCGGTAATAACTGCGGGTATAACGCCTAGCAGGAACACTCGTATAAAGAAGCTTAGCGACATCAGCCCCATTGCTTCGCCTTGATCGGTCTGCATACTATTAATTAACATACTAGTGTCAAATATAGTGCCGTAAGCGTCTGTGAAATAACCACATACAGCCGCTATCATAACCATAGCAATTAAAACTGGTTTGGCGATTGGGCGATAGCATAATAATTGGTTGAGTAGCCACATCAAACCGAACAATAAGCCTGTGATAGAAATAATAAAGCCAATGTTATTACTAAAAGGGTAAATGCTTAGTACTTGCGAGAAAAAACCAAAATTCGCAGTAGCGACTAAATAGAGCGCAACAATGATAATCAGATAGTTAAGATTAATCTCACGATCAAAGATTTTACTAAGATATCTTGATTTAGTGCTAGCTTTGGTGATTTCGGTGCTAAGTGCTTGAGAGGTTGACATAACTAGGCTTCTCAACAGAGTGATAAGGAATGCGATTCCTTACGATAGCAAGTAGCCTGTTAAGAAGACGTTAAGAGGATTGAATAGGAGTCTGTCTTTTGGTATTAATATTAAAAATTTTAGATGCGTAGGGTTATATAATAAGTAGCGTTAGACAGTATTGTTATGAGGATTAGAAAGCCGATGTTTGACAAACCAACCAGTGATAATAACTACAGCAAACCCTAATATTAACAACACCACCTAACAAAAGTAAATTTTATAAGTTAGCGCTCTAAACCATGTAAGTAATAGCGTGTAGAGCTTTTAGGACTTGTCAAAGTAAAACCAATCTATGATATATGTAGATATCAATGATATTTTAAAAACCATAATATCGAGAAGTTTATTGCCTAATAAGTTATAGTTTAAATTCAAATCTAGACTATTATAGGGTTAAATAATTTTTAATATCGATGCTAATTTTATAGCTATAAGCATATTCAAATAACCACAATGGTTAAAGGTATCGATCTAGCGACTACAGCTTCTTAAGTTATTGCTAAGAAACTATCCTTTAGATGATTATAGTAGAGTAGGGCTGTAGAGCAGGGTGACTGTGAATACCTATCGATTAAAAACTTGCAAAAAATCTATCAGTCATGGAGAGACCCATTAGAAGATATGCAAACTCCTTATACCCCTTATTATCTACAAATCTGGCTATACGAATAATCTATTAGTCACTCTGAAGTGGTCTGCGTGATAGAGGATAATAAAGACTTTTATCGACATGTTTTTGAGCCAATAGATGAGCAGCTCAAAGAAGGTATTGAAAGCTCTACTCACTAGGGTCAGAACCCGGTGGAAAGTCATGACGTAGTTGAGCGACATTGGCCGCAGTGACTGTATCTGTAAAACTATTTAAATCACTATGCACATATTGAGTGACCGCTGCTATTTGCTCATCACTCATCATGCTGTGAAAGGATGGCATACCACGCAGCCCATTCATCACAACGCTAATAATATAATATTTTGATTGCATCTTACTGTTATCGGCAAGCGGCGGATAGTAACCTGCGCCTTGTGCACCCTTACCATCTTGCATATGACAGCCAGCGCAGGAATCGTCATAAAGCTTCTTGCCGTTGGTCGTTATAAAGCCCTTTTTACCTTCAGAACTACCTTCAAATTTTGCTAACCACTTTTGCAGACTAGCATCTTCTGCCATTGTTGGTAGCGAGCTGATATCAACGATATTAGCTCTTGGCGACCTAAGCTCTTCTTTCGTCATATAGACAGCACCCCACGCACCATTATTGCGACTGTCTTGATTATCAAAGACCGTTTGCTTGGCTTGTTGCTGACTGGAAAGAGTGGCTGTTGTATGAGCGGTTTGGTCTTTTTTATATTGACTACAGCCAGATAACGCGACTGTGCCTCCAATAGTTAATATCATTACCACAGCAAGCAGGTTTGGTTTATTCATATCCATGATTACCTCTACATTCATTATCGTTATCACAACTTAAGCATTCTTACTAATCAATGTCGTTAATCAACAACCATTCCGACTAGCCGAGCTTTTTTGCCTTTTGGTGTAGTCGCTGAGCGGCATCCATGCCAGATAAAATTGCGCCTTCTTGCCATGCTGGGATATGCGAGCAGTGCTCACCTGCTAGCACGATACGGTGATCAATCGCGCATAGCGTATCGTAGTACTGATCACGGCTTGATTCACTCCAAATGCCGTAGCAACCGAGCGACCATGGAATACGATGCCAAGCGACGGATGTCCCAGAGCGGAACTCTTTGGTATATTGCGGGTGGATATGTTTGCCATACTGAAGTGCCGAATCGATGCGCTCTTTTGGAGTAAGGGTATTAAATTTATAAGAGGCTTCGCCAAATCCATAGGCACCGAGTAGCACCCCTGAGCCAGTGGTAAACATATCGTGTGAAGGATATGAGATTTGTGAGATGGGCATGTCAGTATAAGTGATACCGCCATAAATCCATTCGTCTTCCTCCCAAAAGCGCCGTTTAAACTCCAAGCCTACTTTATAAGAGGTGTCATAAGGGACGGCTGCCATCGCTTGCTTCATTGGCGCTGAGACGTTAATGTCAATTTGGGTCAATACTGATAGTGGAATGTTGCAAATACACCAGTCAGCACGTACGGTTTTAGTTTCGCCATCTAGATTGTTACTAATGCTATTGCTATCGACGTAATCGACAGTGACGCCGCTCTCATCTTGATAAATTTTAGTGACTTTGGCATTGAACGTAATCATGTCTCGACATTCGCGAGTGAAGGCATCACCGATTTTTCCCATACCACCGACAGGCTGAAACATCGCTGGTTGATGGTCATATATCGTATAGTTATTATAAATATCTGACCACATGCTTGAATTTAATAGTTTATTCATCGGTATCGGTGTCGAAGGTTTGGCATCAGGCATCAAACCACCACCCGGATAAACACTATAGCCACGATACTTACTGGTTTCATGGCTTTTAACATAGCGATAATTATTATCAAGGACACCCCAGCCTTTTAGCCCTTCTAATAGCTTCTCTTTGTCTTCTTTATTGACCGTCTTATCAAGGCTACCGGTATTGACCGCTTTAGATAATAGCTCTGAGACATAGCCACGTATGTCGCTTTGCACCTCGCCTAAGCGTTGCGGTGCGCCATTAAAATGGGCTGTACGGTGCAAATAAGCGCGGTCATTAGTTTGTATAAAGGGCTGTAGTGCTACACCGAATTTTTTACAATAATGGAATACTGCATAATGATGAACCGGCAACCGCCATGGTCCACCGTTAAAGTAGTTGCCTTTTTTAAAGTCGCAAGTCACCTCGCCGCCGCCAAGCTCAGTATATTTATCACCAGCGTTTAGTGTCCAACTGCGACCACCACCGCGATTTTGAAATTCAAGAACTGTCACTTTATAGCCGGCTTTACGGAGCTCATAAGCAGCGGTAAGCCCGCCCAATCCTGCGCCAAGTATCACAATGCTCGCACCAGCAGGCGCACCCTTTAGATTCATCTCTTGTTTAAAGCTAGATTCAGAAGCAAAGCCCAATGTGGTCATCGCCTGATACATTGCCGTCGCTCCTGCAGTCTTACCAATCATTGACAGTAGTTGCCGACGTGTGGGCGATTGAAGCATATCATTCATTTTATTATCCTTGTTATAGAACCGTCATCCATGACATCAGGTGGTACTAGGTATTTTTATAGCTGTATTAGTAGTGAGGTTAATAATCCTTACTTTAAGATGTGTTTGACGTCAGCAGCACTGACATCACTAGTTGGTAGACCACCGAAATTTATCCGCACGTAATTGGTAATACTGGCGATCTGCGCATGACTTAACTCTTTCTCGAAGCCGGGCATTTTGGATGCTGTGTTTAACGCCCCTTTTGCACCATAAGCAATAACGTTAATCAGTGCGTCTGGCTTAACGCGACGAATACTACTCAGTCCTACGATAGAGACGTAACGAGCATCGGGCTGCGCGTAACCATCGACCCCATGACAGCTGCCACAGGCAGCAAGATATAGCACTTTTGGTGAGTTACGGTCATTATTAGAATGAGCATTCGCGGATGTTTTTGCCTGCGCTAAATAGTCTTTTTGCTCTATTAAGTTATAAGTAATAGAGCTGCTGACCGGATTAGGCAGCCGTGATGTATCTACAGGTATCACGTAATCGTCAGTCTTGAGGATAGGTACGACTTTTAAATAAGCAGCCATGGCGCTTAAGTCGTCATCGCTTAGATAGCGGGTACTATGGGCGACCGCTTCAGCCATAGGTCCACCGGCATAAGCGCGTTTATCGAGCATGCCAGTACGTAGATAAGTGACGATATTATTCTCGCTCCAACGCCCGATACCACTGTCATTATCTGGGGTAATGTTAGGTGCATACCATTTACCAAGCGGCGCACCTGATAAATATTTTTTCTTATCAAGACCTTGCGTAAGGTTGCGCGGGGTATGACAAGTGCCGCAATGCTCTAAGTTATTGACCAGATATTCACCGCGTTGCTGGGTTTGGGTGAGCCCTGTACGGTTTTTGGTAGAAGGTACATTAATTACGTTCCAAGCCAGCATTAAAGTGCGGATATTTAACGGAAATGGTAGCTTAGTTATTTTTTCAGGCGACTCTTCTACTGGAGGTACGGTTTGAAAGTAAGCAAATAGTGCACTGATATCCGCATCAGCCATACCGTGATAAGACGGATACGGCATCGCAGGATAAAGCTGATGCGTGGGTGCACGACCTTTTTGCAGAGCTTTTTTGAAGTCGGCTTCGGTATAATTGCCGATACCATAACGTTGAGAGGGTGTGATATTAGTCGAATAAATATTGCCAATCGGTGTTTCAATCGCGACACCGCCGCTATAGTCCTCGCGATGACAAGCCATACAGTCAGCAGTACGGGCAATATAGGCACCGCGATTGGCTAGATCGCTATTCATAGGACTTACATTGGGCAAGCTAATAGCGGGACTAATATTAAGCTGGCTTATTACATGAGGTAAGCCAGCGCTATCAGCCATGATAGCGCTGGAAGCCATACTAAGTGCAAGTGCTGATAATATTATAGAAATTGGCTTCATAGTATCCTCGCTAGGCAGGCAAAAACTCATTTTTAATAACTTTGGCTATCACTCTATAACTCGCTGATTTTTTACTGGACTGGAAAAGCTACTGTTTAGCTGCTTCAACTTGAATATTTAAAGTCAGATTTTTAGTCATGCCGAATAAGACATATTTTTTGATATTCCACTGGGTACGATCAATCGTGGCGGTAAAATTGCCGCCACAGACCGTTCTATTAATTGGAGAGCTCAGGTAACAATTAAATTTGGTCGCCAGTAAGCTAATAGGATGGGTCTGACCTTTTAGGGTTAGCTTGCCATCCACTCGTGTGACCTTTGGATTGTCTTTATCAGAGGTGAAATGCCATTTGGTAGATTCAAAACGTGCTAATGGATACTGTTCCATATTAAAAAAATCAGGTCCCATCAGTTTAAGATTAAAAATCTTGTTACCGGTGTTTAAGGATTTTATGGGAATAATAAGGGAGATGTCACCGGTTTTTGCGCTCGGATCATACTGGAGTATTCCGGTCACATTATAGAAGCCGCCAGTGGTAACAGAGGTTTTGAGGTGGTCAATAGCGAAGCGTGCGTTGGAATGGTCAGGCTCAATTTTATAGGTAGCAGCATGGCTGCCAACCGTACAACCTGCCAGCAATAATAATGTCCCTAATCGCTTGTAGTAACGTAATACGACTTTGTCACATACAAGCTGGCTCATGACAACATTCCTTTGTTGTGTAATCTTAGTTATGACACGCTTCGTAAAATTTTACTAGCCCTATCTTATTAAACTAAATACAAGGGCCGTTCATTACAGCAGATAAAAAACTACGTTTTCAATTAAATATTATTGATATTACGTCGAGCCATTAAACGACGTTTCATAAACCAAGCAATAATAATAACCACAGCGAGTAATAAGAAACCCTTAGAGTACGGTGCTAGCATAGTCTCAATCACTTCGTAATTCTCACCAAAATAATAGCCAGCAACGGTCAATAAGCTTGTCCAAATGCTTGAGCCCAAAGCAGTAAACACTAAAAAAGGAAGAATCGGCATTTTACTCATTCCCGCAGGGATGGATATAAATGAGCGAATACCCGGTACCATACGCCCAAAGAAGACAGCCTTGCTGCCATGTTTGTCAAACCAAACACTAGAGGA
Organism: Psychrobacter sp. LFX-11D; assembly: GCF_904846475.1. NCBI lineage: Bacteria > Pseudomonadati > Pseudomonadota > Gammaproteobacteria > Moraxellales > Moraxellaceae > Psychrobacter > Psychrobacter sp. LFX-11D. The sequence continues at coordinate 21,924 of NZ_CAJHAV010000010.1, read as the reverse complement.
CCGTATATCGCTAGGCTTAACGAACACGTATTTGCCATACTTTTGCGTAAATACCATTAGGCGATCTTCATTCAGTAAGCGCCCTAGGTAATATAGCGGCAGTGCTCCAAGTACCGAGCCAAGCGTACCTGCTAGGATGACTAATATTAAATTTAAATCACCTCTTGCTACCGCAAAACCAGCGGCTGGCATGATAAGCTCAGAAGGTATGGGCGGAAAAACGTTTTCGGCAAACATAGCAAAGATAATACCGAGATAGCCAAATTTTGCCATTATAACCAGTACCCACGCGCTTACCTGACTCATTAAAATACCTTGTTAAATAACTGATGTGATTTTTGCACCATGAGCCAATATATCATGCCCTTCTATTTCTACCTCTATCATCATAACTTAGCTTGCCGTTAAGATAGCGTTAAGGTGATGGCTAATGTTAGGAATAGTTTTAATTGATAGGTCGTTTTCAGAGATACAGTGAACGCTAGACCGCCACCCCAAATAATCGTCCAATTAATGATGTTGCAACCATCGCTAGCACGCCCCAAATCACGACTCTAGCAGTAGCAGGAATAACAGGAGCGCCGCCCAAGCGCGCCGATATTATCCCAAGTAGCGCTAAGCCTACTATAGTGACAGACGCTAGTGACCAAACCAGTGTTTGTGCGGGTAACAGTAGAATCCCAATAATCGGTAATATCGCACCAACAATGAATGATAATCCAGAAGCAACTGAGGCATGAATGGGCTTAGCTTGACTCAGATCTGTTAAGCCAATCTCATCTCGAGCGTGTGCCTCAAGCGCATCATGCTCAGTCAAAGCGACAGCAACTTGATGCGCCAAACTATGCTCAAGTCCACGTGTTTCATAAATTTTAGTTAGCTCAAACAGCTCGCGCTCAGCGTTATGAGTCAGCTCATGCAACTCTTTATCTAGATCCGCTTTTTCGGTATCCGCTTGTGACGATACTGAAATATACTCACCAGCAGCCATTGATAAAGCACCTGCTGTCAATGCTGCCATGCCTGTTAATAGCAATGTCTGACTACTGGGACTAGCTGATGCGACACCAACTAATAAACTGGACGTAGAAATTAAGCCATCATTCGCGCCAAGTACAGCCGCTCTTAACCAATGATTGCGGTTACTTAAATGCGCTTCGTCATGAATAGAATGGTGCATAAATACCCTCAAACGGTTTAGACATAAATTAGAATATGTCAGTTTAGCTTATAATGTCACACCCTTTCATACAACTTAGCAGACGGTCACTTTGCTTGCTTTAGCGCCACTAAGCGATAGGTCATCAGTAGAAAAACCAGTGTCTGACTACCTGCGTAAAATAACAATAAAGGCAGCGCGCGACTGTCCGATCCCACCATAAATACGTGAATGCTGATAAACATATAAGCCATAAAAGTTAAAAAGTGTAGCCAGCGCCATGCGGATTGCCCAATATATTTCTTAATATAAAAGCTAAAAGCACAGATAAACAATAGCCAAAATCCCAATTGTCCTAGTGCAACGCCTACACGCTCAGTCTGAAAACCAAAAGGAAGTAAAATTTGCCATAGATTAAGGTTTAAGAAGTTATCTGCTAATAAGATACCTGCATGGAACGCAGCAAAACCCACCGCTATCAGGCTTAAATACTGATGTAAGGAAAATACCCGCGCTGCATTAAAATGCTTGCCTAAACGAGTGCTTAGCAACAAGCCAAAAAGGACTGCTAGCCAAAATAATGTGTAGGCAATAACCCCACTTGCGCGTGACAAATACCAAAAATGTTTATCAGTGGCTGTCAGCAGCTGAGAAACCGTCTCTCCCCATGTGAACAACGCATAACCGCCGACTCCGGCAGCAATACTTAATATTAAACCAACCCATAAAGCCTGAGTGAGGATATTGGTGTTGGAAGCAGTATGACTGCGACTAAGATGGTCTGTGTGCATGACTATACTCCTATGAGTGGCTTTACTTTATCTATTAAATCTTGCGTATGTAGGGTGATAAGTTAACCAAGAATCAAGTCTGGATGTAGTAAGTTTGGCTGAACTAAGTTTGGACGCATGGCAGATGTCATCAGAACTTTGTTATTCGTATCGATTAACAGCGCAGCAATATGATGTTTGTTAAGCCATGCCATCGCTTCCGTGACGCCAAGAAGCACACAGTATTTTGCGTGTACCTCTGCTGTCATCGTGTCCGTAGCCAATATAGTTGCAGTCAATACATCACTATTTACGGAACAAGAATAACGAGGGTGAATTAAATGATGTTGCCAGCGGCCTTCATGCCACCAGCGACGATAGTCTTGTCCAGACGTAGCGACAGCGCCCGAGCTGAGTTTGAGGATAGCGATATCTTCTTCTTGAACATGCTCAATGTTAGCAACGTAAGGTTTAGCAACAGCAACTCCCCAAGTCATTGGTTTATCTATTTGGACTCTTGGAATACCAATCGCCATATCTCCACCCATATCTACTAAGCAAGGAAGTTGCCAGTCGTGAACTCGGCTAATATGCTCAGCCAGCTGCATGGCGCACCATCCTTTAACATACCCATTCAGATCCAACGCCATTCCAGCGGGAAGATATACTTGATGCTGTCCATCAGCTAACTGGCGCAGTTGGATACGCTCTATGTGCTGATGGTTTAATTTAGAATCGTTCGCTATAGAGGTGTCTTGTAAATTTGCGTTGGTATTTAAGTCAACGTTTGAGTTTGAACTAATAACAGGCAAGGGTGGCACAGACACTTTGGGTAGGGTTTCAAATGAATGCTTATAGCCAGCGTTCCAAAGATCTTTAAGTAAGGTCGGTGTTACCAAACCTTGAGTTTTTGAGACAAAATGAATGGCACGTTGCAAGACCTCGAATAACTCTGAGCTCACTTTAATCCATTGGTTAGTATGGTTATTAAGTCTCATCAGCTCGCTGGTCTCATCAAAACGACTAAACGTATGTTCCCAGTGAGTTAAGCGCTGCTGAATATCACTTGTCAGAATAGCAATTTGCTGGTCTATTGCTATCGCTGAATACTGCATGTTCAGCCTTGTCGTATTTAAGCTGACTTGAATATGACAACCCATCGCGACCAGTTGGATAGTTGCCAGTTGTGGTGTGTTTTTATTAAGCACATTTTCTTTCATTAGAGGTCTCCATCTTTTTGCGACGAGGTATAAATCAAATGACCATTAATCTTTTTTATTGAGAAGAACGTGTGCGGGCGACAACTCTTATTGCCTCAACAGGAGCGACTTCGTTGACCTGTCGCAATTGACTGATATCAACAATGGGTACTGCCATCTCACTATTCCCAGAAGCGGTAGTACTTAAAACAGCAGTATTAACAGGCGCAGTGTTAGTTTCTTGATTGAGTAGTAGTAACCATCCCGCCATAGTGCCTGCAATTGAGACGATCATAATGCTGCTTTTAAGATAGGCAAAAGGATCTGCTTTTTTAGCAGTTTTAGTAGTGGCTGTATTAAGGGTTGGAGCCTGATGTGATTTGGTATTAGTCATCGTATTCATCCTCATCATGTTGCTGATAGCTCGTAGCAATTAAACGCCCACTCTCTTTATAGCGTTTGTCGTCGTGTTTTTTATTGCGGTGTTTATCATCATCGTGATGCTTATCTTTATAGTCATCATGATCATCGTCATCAAAGCCCTCAGCACGATAGTCACTAGTAACGACCGTGCTGGCAACTGGATTTAAGACAGCACCAAGATTGGCATCAACATAACTAGGACCGCTGTCTAATAGCACTTCATAAGCGACTGTACCGTTATAGTTGATAAGCTGTGGGGTCGCCTGTAATATGGCGTCAGGAGCTTCTTGTTTGGCAAGCGCAGTTGCTTGCTCAGCAGTTAGTGCAGCAAGAGACGAGGTTTGGGTAGATTGAGAGAGAGGATTGACGACTGCTTTAAATGAGGATAAAGAAGGAGAGGTTATGTCAGGGTTTTGACTCACAGTATTTGCTGCTGCTTGAACGTTATCAGCATTAGGCGACTGGACAGATAAAGCGATGACGCCGCCAAAAAATACTAATGAGGTCGCACCGACAGTTAATAACAAGGGTTTTAATAGAGGTAAGCTCATAATATGTGTACTCCGTATATGTTGTTAGGGAATACAACTAGCATACGTAGTGAATATTAACTCAAGCTTAAGAAAGTAAGGTTTAATTCTTTATAGTGTTTTTATAAGACGCTTGATGGTTGTTTTTTATCTATTACCGTTGCGATAAAACCTACTTCTGGTGCAGGGCGGTTCGCAAACGTTATGGCGATACCATGTAGCTCGGCAATTCGATTAACAATGGAGAGACCTAAGCCGCTACCCAATTGGCTTTGACCTGCTGGACGATAAAAGCGTTCGCTCAGACGCGCTAACTGCTGCGGATCTACGCCTAAGCCATTATCAACTACTCTAATAGTATTGGTATCCAATTGAAGTTCAATCAAAGCCCCTTCAGGACAGTAGCGAATGGCATTGTCTAACAAGTTGCGGATTAACAATTTGAACAAGATAGGATTGATAAGAATCGGTAAAATATCAGCAGGGTTATCACACTGTACAGTACGTTTTAATTGAATGTGTTTTTCACGAGCCAAACGATTAACATCACTTAGCACAATATCCGTTAGCGCCAGCCAATCTGGTTTTTCTAATTGCTCAGGTGGCAATTGTTGTTGCGGTTCTATTTTGGCTAAAATAAGTAGTTGGTCAACTAAATGAGTGGCGCGCTCAATGCCATTGCTGATTTTTTGAGCATGGTAAAATAGCTGATTATCATCTTCTATATCTGACAGCTGTAATATCTGCTGCTGTAATAAGTCCGCTTGTAGCTTTAATGCCGCAAGTGGACTTCGTAGCTCATGCGAGGCATCCGCTGTAAAGCGTTGCTCACGCGCTAAAGTTTCCGCTACTTTGACAAATAAAACATTTAAGGCGGTCACCAAAGGCTGAATCTCTTTGGGTACATCTGCGGTGATGGGACTATCATCTTGTGGCTGACGTTGAGCAAGCTCGGCACTGATTTGGGTGAGTGGCATAAACCCGCGCCGAATCAACCAAATAACCAAACCGATAAATGCCAATAGACCAATCAACATCGGTAGCACTTGCACAGACATGGCACTGACAATCATTTCTTGGCGAGAATCTAGGTTTTGCCCGACCGCAATCACCCGACCTTTATGCTTAGAATCATGGTCATCATGCACATAAAATAAACGCCAGCGCTTACTAAATGGGTTGAGGCGCTGATACGCAGAATCATGCGCTTCTACAAAACCATGCTGATCAGATAAAAAGGCAAATGACTGACCATTTTCATCGGCCATTAATAAGCGTCCTTTTTTATCCCAGATAGCAAAGCCCATATAGTCATCTTTAGCATTACCAAGGTCACCTGACAGCTGCTTACTTTTTAAGTTGTATATTTTGGCGGAACGCTTCTTTTTACTTTTACTATCCTCTTGCTCATGATCGTCTCTATCATCATCGTCTTTAGGAGCGACACCTATTAGGTAGCGGGCAACTTGAGTAATTTGGGTATCATTCATCTCGTTAATTTCGTGCCACAGCCGCCACGCAATAAAGCTGGAGGTGAGTATCCACAACAAAGGAAGTCCAATAAGTAAGGAGGTTAATAGCCGTTGCTGGATACTTTTCATAGGCTCACGTGTACTTACATATTAAATAAAATAGACAAGATAGATAAGTTAAAGGTAATCAAGGATATCATTCATGACTGTTATAAGCGGGATTGAGATAATAGCCGATACCGCGTTTGGTCAAGATAAAGTCATTGCCCAGTTTTTTACGTAAGTGATGAATGTGCACTTCAATGGCATTACTTTCGATATCTTGTTGCCATCCATACAGTTTATCTTCTAAGCTCGCTCTACTATGGATTTGTTTGGGATGGGACAGCATTTGCTCCAAGATTGCCACTTCTTTGATGGTCAATTCAATCACTTGACCTTGATACGTTAGTTGCTGATTATGAGGCTGATAGGCAACCTCGCCATAACGGATTTCAGGTTGGCTACGTCCCTGACTGCGTCGCATCAAAGCTTGCAGACGAGCAACAACTTCATCTAATGCAAACGGCTTAACCAAATAATCGTCAGCGCCCACATTGAGTCCTGCCACCCGATTGGCAATCGCGTCGCGTGCAGTGATAATTAAAACCGGCGTATCAATGTGTTTGGCGCGCCAATTTTGCAGCACGGTCATGCCGTCCCCTTTTGGCAAGGTTAAATCAAGCAGCACCGCATCAAACATATCCTCTTGCAGCGCCATTTCACCTTGCTTAGCATCACTGAACCAATCGACCATCATGCCATGGCTTTTTAAGCCGAGAATAATACCTTCAGCAATGCTGCTATCGTCTTCTATTAATAATATACGTGACATGTGTTTTCCATCGCTCTATTTATTCCGCCGCTTCGTTTATTTCACATCTGACGGCTTATCTGTCACCGTTTTATTGCCGGTTATCATCGATTTAATCAGGTTTTGGCGTTGCCAGTAACTCATGGCAATCGCAGCGATAATATGCAAAGGAACGAGTAGATATAAACTGTTTGCTAATAGCTCATGCACATCTTCAAGAAAATCTTCATTACCAATGATTTCTGATTCCATTAGATAACCGGTTATTCCTAATCCTATAATCACTGCCCATAACGATAGTATCATAAGGGCTGCCAATGGATTATGCCCAAGATGCTGCTCATCAACACGGCGAACACTTAAGTCTGATATATGATACTTAAGTCGTGTTGGTGTGGGAAAGAAATTAGTAAAGCGTGCATATCGAGTGCCAATTAAACCCCAAAGCAAGCGTATCACCACTAATCCTACCACGGTATAGCCTACATAGGCGTGTAGATCGCTACCGTCTTCAGTAAAGAGTAGATTGGCAATAATACCCGCTGCCACTGTCCAGTGGGTGATTCTAACTAAAATATCCCAAACTCGTACTTGTCTCATCTTGGGGATGCTGGATGACGGTACGCCAGAATTAGGGATCAAATTGGTGGTGTTATTTTGGCTCATGATCGTCACTCCCTTAAGAATACATTTGTTTATTAACGATATTTGGCTGCAAGAAACTAAAGCGAAGCGAGATATCGTAAGCAGACTAGATGTCGCAGTGTCTGTCTTATAGCTATTACAACAAATGAACCTTAAGGTGAGCTTAGTAAGCTAAAAAATTAATCGCTGATTAATATATTATGAAATGCCTTTTTCTTAAGCCAGTAGAAAGAACTTAGAATTTGTAATACAGTAATAAATAGAGCAACTAACTTAACAATTTATCTATGTTAAGCTTTTCTTAAGATTTCCTTAAGTTTTATCTATTATGATTGAGTTATTAACATGGCAAGTTGTAAAACCCATTAAGTGTGTTATTGAAATCAATTAAAAACTCTAAAGGCAAGGAGAACATCATGAAAAACTTATCAATGTTTAGTAAGTCTATTGTTATGACACTTAGTATGATAGCGGTTAGCAGCGCTACTATTTCTGTCGCACAAGCTGCTACTCCAGCCGTAAAGGTCAGTGAAGCGGTGGCAGCAGCACAAAGTAAAATCAGCCTTGAACAAGCCATTGCTATTGGCAATAAAACGATTAAAGGCGATCTTGTCAGTGCAGAGTTTGACCAAAAGGGTTCTTCGGCAGGTGGTAAATACGATGTTAAGTTCATCGCTAATAATACTGAATACAAAATAAGAATCGATGCTGATACGGGCAAGGTTTTAAGTGCTAAACAAGATCAGCTTGATAGAGAGGATATGGCAGAATACAAAGCGATGAAACAGGCGAAAGTTAGCCTAAACCAAGCAATGAAAAAAGCCACTCAAGATGTAAACGGAAAAATCATTAAAGCAGGGTTTGATGTTGACAATGGCAAGTCAGTGTATGAGATTAAAGTTGCTAAAGGCAATCAGATACACAAAATGGTTATCGATAGCGTGACTGGCAAAGTTGTTAGTAGTCGCCTAGAGCGCTCTGATGATGATTAAGAATGCAGTCTGCTAACTTTTAATGCTGTAATTGTAATCCTACTTAATAATGGCTCTAAGTGGTACTCAAACCCCGAGCTTAACAAAGCCACCTGAGAAATCTTATTATTAGCCATTTGTAGTGAAATCCTTGTATGGAAAGGCTCAGATGAACTAGTGATATAGCATTTTCACATTTTGGTAAGTAATAAGTACATCTATAAATGCGATTTGCAGACCCGCAATGTTATAGGAAATCACACCTAACAATTTTGAATTATGGATGTAAGTTAATTCTAAAAACGCTCATTACTTCAAAACCACCTTGCCAGCCGCACCATCCATTCGATAGTTTTTAATGTCCCCGGCGATAACCAGATTAATGGCTTTCTCAATCTCATCAAGGGGAACGTTGAACCACTCTGTTGCCTTGTAGAGATTATCGTTTGCTGCTTTTAAGGATACTTTGACTCTTTGATCATAAAAGAAAGCGTGTAAAACACCTTCCACGCTGCGGGCATTGGCGTCATACACTTGCCACTCAGCAATGATATCTACTGGTTGTTGTAGGAATGCGGTATCTCTAATCGAGTGCTTTGTGCGAGCCTCTCCTGTAAGGGTAGAGAAACCTACTTTATGCAGGTGCTTATAGTGTGCTAAATTGCTTGGCGTATCAGTTAGCTTGGCGACATAAATGACACCAGTAAGCTGTCTATCATCTCCGAAGTTTTTTGCTAATTCATCGTCCATCCAGTCGGGATCAGTAATGAGTAGCTGATAGCTGTTTTCATATTTATATTGAGCAGTAGCTAAAGAGCGAATGAGCATGTTCGACTCAGTACCGTTAGCAAACACCAGACGAAGTCGCTGCTGGTTACGCTCATTCTTTCGATTCTCTGCTTGGTATATATCCGCCACATAACACAAAATCCCATTTAAAACGAAGACACTGCCAATATTGATATCTTTCACTGATGAAAAGTTGGTTTTAGTAAAAGCCCCCGTTTGAATGGCGTGAGATATACGCTCAAAGGTTGCCTCAAACTTATAAAAGTCCTTACATTCAAAGCGAGTTGCTATTTCTTCATCATCGTATTGATCATAAGTATTGCGAGAATTGAGCTGACTATCACTGACTAATATTTCAGAATGAATGTTGTCAAAAATACCTAGGTCATCACTGTTGAAAATATCATCTAGACTATTAATAATAGGTAGCTCGCTAACAGCCTCTGTTACCGGCTCAGCTTCTTTAGTGTTATCACTGATTGCCTTTTCAGGCTCATCCTCCTTATTGCTCACGCTTTTGTCTGAGAGTGTCGGTTTGTCGTCAGATGGGGTAGACGCCGTACTTTGAGCAGTTAGTAAACCATGCTTATCTAAAGCTAGCAGTTCTTGCGATTTTGCGTGATTGGTTTGTATGGTAGCTAGGAGGCGAGCATTTATCTTTTCATTAATATCGCTAGCACTGCTACTGGGTATGCGCCCCTGTTGATCGATAAAAAGGTTGATAGTGTCAAACTGCTGCGCTAAAACGCTGTTATTCGCCGAGCTTTTGGTGACAGGCTTTATATCGTCTAATAAACCAGTACTGTCATTTAAAAAAATATCGTCTAGTGTTTTGTACTCACGACTTTGATAGATCTCATCGAGTTTAATCATGACTGTTGGCTTCTCGCTTAGCTTTTTGGTTTCTGACATAGGAGATAACTTCAGTCATACGCCGCTCGATAGCATCTTCTGAGTTTCTATTAGGCTGACGACCTTTATTCTTGATAAAAGAAACTATCTTTGGCCACATCAGGACCGCTTCCGCTTCAGTTACGGTAGAACGGCTGGCATGCAAGACGTCATTGATGGTTTGTAGTACTTCTTTGTCGACGGTTCTAGAGAGGACTTCATAAGCATCATGAAATGGGTTGACCGATTTAACAAGATCAATGGGAAGGTTGTTTACATTGACAAACTTACTGCCAACCTTCACAAAGCCGTTGCTAGGATTTGAGTCATTGCTACTGCTTGATTTGGTTTTAGGGTTATATATTTTTGCGTCAGCTGGCAGGTGGCGCTCTTTAATAATGTCGTTTTCATTGAGCTGACTTTTTCGTTCAGCATTTAGAGTAGTGATATCTACATACTCAGTGCCTTGCTTAATGAAACAGCGTTCATTTTCGATGATGGCATCTTTAGGAATATCCTTACCTTCAACCACGCCGCCTTGGCGGTTAATGGCCATATACTGCATGACGCCTTCTTGTACTTGCCGCACCTCATCAGTGTCTAGCGCTGGATACTTACTACGAATAATACTAGGGATGACGGAGTCTGACACGGCTTCGGTCTCGACGTTATTGGTCTCGGCGGCAATATACTTTTTGACCGTCTCAGTGTTCTGAGTGAGCTGGGCGAGTATCTCTTCACGGTCTTGGTTAAGTATATTCATCACTCGATCAGAGGGAGGATTGACAGTATCATCAATAATAATAGTACCTGCCGGCAAGTCGAGCGTCCCTAATATGTCTAGCTCACTACGGCGTTTAAAGTTAATATTAGGTTTAAGCACTTGCTCCATAAGCAGCGATAGGGTGATGGCTTTTAATAAATCATTCACAGAGCTTGTCACCTCAGACTTATCCGCTTCTGGCTCAGCGATTAGATTGGTAAACTGAGCATGGTGTTTGCCCGCGCTGTCACGTGTTGAGCGTCCAATAATCTGCACCACTTCGGTCAGCGAGCCGCGATAGCCAATGGTTAATACGTGCTCACAATACTCCCAGTCAAAGCCCTCTTTTGCCATCCCAAGAGCTACGATGATATCCATCTGATCGCGAGAGGTAATATCAGCCAAGTAAGCCTGTGTATTCACCCTTATGGCGTCATCAGTCACTAAGTCAGCTAGTAGTAAGCGCCTGCCATCATGTGACCGTACTCTGATGACACCAGTATTCTCGTCACGAGACTCAATCTCACCTATGATGTCTATAATGCGACCAACGGTTTCATACTTGTCTGTCTCAGCAGTTAAGCTATTGACGTTAGGGATGTGAATGATGGTCTTTTTGCTAGTATCTAAGCATTCATTTAAGGCATCAAAAAATGACTTTTTATAAAAGTGATAGCCGAGTCCTAATGACTTTAGGTGTTCATAACCATTGAGCTGTTCGTAATAGGTGTAAGTCACCTTATCGAATTTTTCTTCATCGCTATCTGACAAGATAGGCACTGAGTCACCACGGAAATAAGAACCCGTCATTGCCACAATATGCGCGCTAGTCTGCGTCATAATGCTATCGAGTATGGCTCCCAAGCGGTTAGAGTCATCTGCTGATACATGATGGAATTCATCAATACCGATAAGTACATCGTTAAATAGCTCAATACTGCCGCCATCTTCGATAATCTTATCAAAGCCATATCTAAAACTGTGATGAGTACAGACTAGGACTTGGGGAAGAGAATTATCATTGACGTCTGAAGTGATAAACTCTGAGAAGATAGCAGTTTTGCGAGTATCACTTTGAGCGAGACTTAAACATAAGTTATAGCGGTCTGCCACCTCCCAATCGGCAAAGAAACCAAAGTCACTAAGCGCTGTTGATTTAAAGGATTTACCAATACTCATCTCTGGGACGGCAATAATGACCTTTTTTATCCCTTGGTTGATAAGCTTGTCTAAGGCCAAAAACATCATGGCGCGTGATTTACCAGAGGCAGGTGGCGACTTAATAAGCAAATACTGGCTATTACGCTTCTCGAACGCACGTGCCTGCATTTCACGCATACCCATCGAATTATGTGTCTTGCTTTGACCCGTGCGGGCGTAAGTTTGATTTAAGATATTAACGGGCTGAGACATGGTTTACTCTACTATAGACAAGATGTGTGGCATTATTTTTTAGGCTGCGGCTCGTATAAAAAGCTACTTAGCTTTCTTTTTGATTTTACTTTGCTTTTCCGCTTCGATAAGCTGCTCATAACGTGCCAGCAAATGCGCCAAGCGCTCTTCGGTATTGGAAAATCCTTGCATGCGATACAGCTTGTCCACCGCATCATCGAGGTTGCTATGCGCTTGTTTTAAGTCCTCAGGCATCTTATCCGGATCGTATAACTCAGCTAATGTCATGCCAGCATTACTGGCTCTAGCGAGTAGAATTTCTTCCGCAAGACTTTCAATGTGCTGTTTCTGCTCGTCTGTGGCGTCAGGGAAGGGAAAGGTGTTGTAGACGATGGTTCCTGAGTAGTTATAACGGCTTTCTAATCGACCAGCTACCAGCCGCATCCATTCATTATGCATTTTAGAAGTTATTAATCCAAAATCATATAATGATCCATTAGGAATAATACTCACCTTGTTTGTAGCAATGACATTGCTATCGAAAAAACCTATTGGAATATAAAATCGCCTTTCCGAAGATACTTTCGGAATTAGAAGATAACTTCCATCCGTAGGTTGTCTTATTTCAGGGAATAGGTGAGGAATCAATACTGCTTTTTCTCTAGTATCTTTCTTTTTACTATTTTGTCTATCAATTTTAACTTGTTCTACTAAATCGCTTAGTATTTTAGAATTACTAATATCGTCCTCTAATGCATCAACAAGCCAAAAGCACCACCTTTGAATGCCGTGCAAAAATTCTTTAGAGCCAAGCAAAGGCCTAATCCATTTTTCTAAATCGGGCTCTTTGTTCAAGATTTCGTTCTTCTGCTCAGTATCCATGATTAGAGGTTCTGACTTAGTGTAATTAGACCCATCAACAACTTGTGAAATATCAGTAAATGGGTATGTTCGCGAGATAACAGCTATAGGATTGCCAGTCATCAAATAAGGGTTAATACTGTCAGTATTTTCTGTATGCCAATTTGTACCTATAAGCTTAAATATTTTCTTATTTTTATTGGTTTTTGGTGATAGGCCAATTATAACTACGTGTACAGCTGCATTATCTTTAGCGCTATTTTTCCAAGGGAATGACTGATAAGCAAAATCGATACTTATTCCTAATTCAAAAATATCAGGGAATAATATTGAAACTTGTATCCCTTGAACAACTGAACTTGTGGATACGAGCGCGAGTTTTGCATCTGAATCTGCAATATACTGTGCGCCTTTCCAAAACCATGATGTGACATAATCAAGATTTTTAAAGTTTTTAAATTCTTTAAAAGTTACTTCCATATCTCTTGTCTGGTCCTCTGTACGATTTTTCCGTCCTTTGAACGGTGGATTACCAATAATATAAATCTCATCACTGCCATTATTTGGACATACTTCATTCCAATCGATACGCAAGCTATTGCCATAAACAATGTGCCCACTGTCTTTGAGTGGCAGCATTGGCTGAGATGCACCAAACTCTTGCTCGAATAGCACATTCATCTGATGCTCAGCGAGCCATAGTGACAAACGCGCAATCTGACTGGCAAAGTCGTCATACTCGATACCGTACAGATTATCTAAGCTGACCACACTATCAAAGCCTAAACCTAATAGATTGTCCTTAGAGCCTAGTAAGTCGCGTTGTGCCTTTAATACATCAATTTCTAGCTTGCGTAACTCTTTATACGCAATGATCAAAAAGTTACCTGAGCCACAAGCCGGGTCAAATACTTTGATTTGGCTGATACGCTTAAGTAAGGCATCTAAGCGCTCGGCTTTATTGTTCTTATGGCGATTGTCATAACTTAGCGCTATAACTGTGTCTAGCTCTGTACGTAGCTCATCTAAGAATAAGGGCTGTATGACCTTCATGATATTGCTAACACTGGTGTAATGCTGTCCTAAGCTGCCACGCTGCTCAGGGTCGATCACTGCTTGGAACATCGAGCCGAAAATATCTGGGTTAATCTCGGCCCAACTCAAACGTGCGCACTCTAGCAAGATACGGCGGGTACGCGCATCAAACTCAGGAATGGCGAACTGATATTCAAATAAGCTGCCGTTCACATAGGGGAATGCACTTAGATGAGTGGGCTTGGCACGGCGCTCGGCGCTCAACTCAGGTAAGTCTAAAACCTCAAACAGCTCATACAAGACGCTATCGACATCGCTGCCATCTATATTGGTGGTTCTATCAATCACGTCATAGAACTGGTCTGCTTTAAAAATACCCGTATCTTCTGCATAAAAGCAGAATAGCAGTCGCGTTAAAAATATATTAAGAGCATGTAAATCATCAGCAGTATTAAACTCGTTAAGCTTGCGGATGTGGTCAAACAAGCGACCCATTTTCTCTGATGCTTGTACATCAGCAGGGTGCTCTGAGTATTCGCGAGCACGCTCTAGGCCGGCAAGTGGCAATAGAAAGTGATAGTTCTTATAAAGATCAGCAAAATCGCAATCAAGCGTCTCATCATACTTAGTGTCGTTAATCAGTACAGTGTTGAAATCTGTCACCATTACCATACGGATTTTGTGCTGATTGATGATTGGGCTGCTTACCACCTCACTTAGGGCTTTTGCAAGGTCTTGGCCTGCATCAATAGGCTTGAAGTAGATACGATGCTTGTTGGCAACCTCGCCAGCTTCAGGATTGGCTGCGACGTTGAAACGGCCGTCATTCTTTTTAAGCGAAGTTATCGTAGATTTTGAGACATCTAGCAGCGTTAGAAAATCGTATATAAAGCCGTCTTTTTTATTCTTATCAATGACTTTGGTGGTTAATTTTTCTAAATCTTCAAAAAACTGGGTTTGGTTAAATGCCATGGTTGTCTCTGTAGATGAATTACGGGTTTGAATAAGTAGGCTAATGTGCAATTATAGCGCTATCTTAGAAGATTTAAAGGTTTAGTTGCTTTGAATGAGGTGATACTGATTTTATCACTCGCAATAATCAGACTAAAATTTCGTTAATGAGGCTGGATAATGATAGTTGGTAGTTATTTTCAAGGTGACTCTACCCGTATTGGATGGATCCAACATGATTGCTATAGAGAAGCATTACATATCATGGTTGATTTCGCCATCGATAAGCATTGCCATGCTGAAAGGGTAGTTGATGTCCGTACGGAGCTTAGTGACTTACGTGACGAAATGAGCGGCTTTGATCATAGAACCTTGCAATGGCTTCATGATTGTATAGCAGCTGCGTTCCGTATGGAGTATTGTCTTAATGCAGATTTATTTACGTATGTGATACCTGACCCTCATACACCCGCAGAAATTACTACTTTTTGGTTTGAATTTCTAAGAAGAGAGCTGGCGAAAGTATTTGCTAATCATTTAGAGCTACCTAGATTGATACTTACCGCTGCTGCCTATCCTAATCCTAATCCCAAGGGATCAGATGCAGAGGACGAGATTTATAGATTAACCAAGATTCTATATCCTGAATTAGAATAGATAAGTGTTTATCCGTTAAAATCATATACTAACTTTTAGTTCATATTTATTAGTTTTATAAACTATTTTTTCATCTTTAGTCTAGGGCTAGCGTGTCTTCAATTGGATAAGCTATAAGTAATAGCTCTGCACACGACAAAAAAATCATCCCCACCCGATTTTCATAGGTTTAGGGGTTAAAAAGCTAACTAACCCCAGTTCGGGATAAGGGCTCAAAAAAAAGATAAAAAAAGAAGTCCGAAGTTGCTAAAGTGAGTTTACCAAGACAAACTTCACAACAAGGACTTCTTACATGGACAACCTAACCGAACTATACTGCCATATTGACGACTTTTATCAGCAATTCAAACCTGAGTTTGACGCTCATTTAATCGCAACGGGCCGTCAACGGCTAAGAGCATGCCAGATAAGTGTAGCAGAGATTATGACCATCTTGGTACTGTTTCATCAACGGCGGTATCGACAGTTTAAGGCGTTTTACTACCATCACATGCTTGGCATGATGAAACGGGAGTTTCCAAATCTGCCGAGCTACTCGCGATTTATAAAGCTTGTGCCGCGCAGTATCATGCCACTATGTGCCTACTTGCAAAGCATGATGGGCGACTGTACGGGTATCAGCTATATTGATTCAACCAAGATAGCAGTTTGTCATAACAAACGTATCTACCGTCATAAAGTCTTTGAAGGACTTGCAACCCGAGGCAAAAGCAGCATGGGCTGGTTCTATGGCTTTAAGCTACACGCCATTATCAATCATAAGGGCGAGCTTGTATCTGTTAAAGTCACTGCGGGTAATACGGATGACAGAGTGCCTGTTAAGGATATGGCAACACCTGTGTTTGGCAAGGTGTTTGGGGATAGAGGCTATATCAGTAAAGCCCTAAACGAGTGGCTCACAAAACACAGTGATACTACGTTGATAACTAAACTTCGGCGTAATATGAAACCCCAATTACTTGAGCCTATGGATGAGGCTCTACTCAATCATCGCTCTTTGGTTGAGATGGTGTTTGGGGAGCTGAAAAACTTGTGTCAGATTGAGCATTCACGCCATCGTAGTGTCACGGGTTTTATTACAAACTTGCTGTCAGGTTTGATTGCTTATTGCTGGTTTCCGTATAAACCCACCATCAAAAATATGCCTCAGCAGGGACAGGTGGCTACATTGTAAATAGTATCAATGAGTTACAATGTGGCTTATCCCGAACTGGGGTTAAATAGCTTTTTTACAGTGAAGCGATGCCAATATTGATCAAGCCGCCACCAACGATTAACCAAGCAAACATAATCGCACCTAAGATAAGGGGTTTAACGCCAGCTTGTTTGATAGCGCCCAAATGCGTGGTTAGACCCAGCGCAAACATTGCCATGGTGAGCAGCACATCGTCTAGTATCACCATACTACGCTCAAAGCTTGCGGTCATCGGCACCCAAGTGTGCAGTAAGACGATGGCAATGAATATGAAGGCAAACCAAGGCACTTTGACTTGTTGAATGCGGCTCATTACAGAGGGTTTGTTACCTTGATCGTTACTGCCTTTGGTCAACGCAAAAGATAAAACCAATAAGAACGGCGCGAGCATCATCACGCGTATCATCTTGGTGACAACCGCTGTGTCACCCACTTCGGGACTGACTGCGTTACCAGCGACGACGACTTGCGCCACTTCATGAATGGTGGCACCCGTATAAATCCCGTACTGCTGAGCATTTAGCCAAGGTTGCAACCAACCAAGATGGTATAAAAACGGATAAAGCAGCATCGCAATGGTGCCAAAGACCACGACCGTAGCCACAGCGATAGTGACTTTGTGCGCTTCGGCCTTGATCACTGGCTCTGCGGCGATAACAGCTGCTGCCCCGCAAATACTCGCGCCTGCACCAATCAATAACGTCGTTTGTTTATCGACTTTGAGCCATTTTGTACCTAACCAATAAGTGATTAAAAAAGTCGAGGTCAATACCAACGCATCGCTCATCACCGCAGACAGTCCGACACTTGATACTTGCGTTAGGGTCAGCTTAAAGCCATAAAACATGATGGCGAGACGCAGTATTTGACCTTTGGCAAATGTCACGCCCACATGTAGCTGCTCAGCGAAACTAGAATAAACGGTATTGCCCAATATCATACCGATCAAAATCGCTAGCGTTAACGAAGACAAGCCTATAATGCGCCCGTGACTCCAGACATCCAAGCTCGTATTTAGCCATAAGCAAAATAAGCTACCGACAAACACCACTATCAAACCTGCGAAATGGCGATTGGTTGGGAAGTAGTTGGTCACTGTTTTAGTTAAGGCGTGCATGACGAAGTGTCCTATTGTCCATAATCGAAATAAGCATAAGCTTATGAATAGACATTATAAGGCAGACCAATCTATAATAAAAACAGATTAATTAGATAAAAACTATCGATTTTTTAGGTTAATAAAAGTCTTTGGGCTAAAAAGATGGTTTTTTAGATAATAAAGGGTTTTTAAAATAACAGGTGGTTTTTAGGTTGTATCAATAAGATAGGGTGTCAGAGAAATTATGAAAAAAGCCATGCAGGTATTACCAAAGATTACCCTCAAGCAATTATCAGTGTTTGTCAGTATTTATCAAACGGGCAGTACCAGCCGTGCCAGTGAAGAGCTGCATTTATCGCAGTCAGCGGTCAGCAGTGCACTCACTGAGCTGGAGGCGCGGTTACAAATGCCGCTATTTGAGCGCGTCGGTCGCAGGCTTAATCAGCATCCAAACGCCCATCCTATCTATATACAGGCGCAAGCGATTTTGGGACAAGCTTTAACGCTTGAGCATTATCATAAGCATCAAGCAGGGCAGATTCATATTGGTGCTAGTACCACGATTGGTAATTATGTATTGCCACCGCTGCTTGCCAAATTGTACGAAGCGCTACCCGATGCCCATATCGATATGTATATTGCCAATACCCAAGAAGTGGTCGGCGAGGTTGAGCAATTAAATATCGATATTGCGCTTGTAGAAGGTATGCCGCGCCCGACAGATATGAAAGTGATTGAGCAGCGCGCTTGGCGGACCGATACCTTGATGGTATTTGCTAAATCTCATAGTAAATGGCTGGCAAACATGGACTATAACCATAAAGAAAAATGCTATGAGCTCAGCGCTGAACGATTGGCAAGGCTGCCATTACTGGTACGAGAGGCGGGTTCGGGGACGCGGCAGATTATCGATGAGCAGTTATTGCAGCATCTACCGCATGCCGAGATTGTCATGGCAATTCAGCAGTCAGAAGCCATTAAGCATATGGTCAGCGCCGATATTGGGCTTGGCTGCTTATCGCAGTATGTCATTCAAGCAGAATTGGATAAAGCAGAGCTGGTGCAGGTGAAAGTAGCAGGTATTGATTTAGCGCGCACGTGGTGGCTGGTGTGGCATAAAGCGCGTCATCAAAGCCCCATTTGGCAGAGTTTTATTGATATTTTGACAGAAGATTGATTTTAGTAGTAAAACCCCAGTTCGGGATAAGCCAGTGCTTAAGTTGTTGATACTATTTGTATAATTATTATCTGACCTTATAAAGTCATGCTTTTGACAGTAGTTTATAGAGAAGCCTGTCTTCAAAGACTTAGCTGGTCTTCAAGAGTAATAGAAAATATCAATACTATCAGCAGCTTAATGAATCACTTATCCCGAACTGGGGTTATAATAATAAAAAAATATATTTGCCTTTAATGATAAGAGAGATTGACGCTAAGTACTGGGATGCCACTTCTACTTATGGGTATGGCGGTCCGCTGGTTGACGACACTGTGACCACTGATGAGCTGGATATTATGTTGAAAGGCCTTCAGGATTTTCTTTATGAAGAAGGCTGTGTCTCTTTGTTTATGCGCCTGCATCCCATCATTAACAAAGAACGAGAGCGCCCCCCAGCTATTGGCAAAATAATAAAGCATGGCTTAACAGTAGCCTCTGATTTGACTAAATCTGAAGAAGAATACTGGCAAGAAACTCAAAATCAGCACCGCCGTGGCATCAAAAAAGCAATGAAAATGGATGTGACTACTAAGGTTGAAGCGTTGGACGAAGAAAACGCTAAAATCTTTTCAAAGATTTATGAAGAGACGATGGCGAATGTTGGTGCCACTGATTATTATTTTTTTGATGACAATTATTACTATAATTTGTCTAAAAACCTACAAGGCAGATTGCTGTTGATAACGGCTTATCAAGAAGATAAGCCTATTGCTTCTTCTTTATACACTGCCTGTGAGGAGTCAGGGATTATGCAGTATCATTTAGGAGGAACGCTCGACGATTATAGAAAACTGCAGCCTGCTAAACTGATTACTCATGTGGCAAGAGACTGGGGGCGGGAAAATAACTATAAATTACTTCACCTTGGCGGTGGCCTTGGTGCTAGCCTCGACTCACTATACAAATATAAAAAAGGCTTTAGCTCCCCCTCTGAGGAGTTTGATTTTAAAACCTATAGACTCATTGTCAACCCAGAGAAATATGCCGAATTGGTAGCCAAGGTTGGTCTGAGCGAGGAAGATTTGAATTCTGACTTCTTTCCTTTATATAGGAAAAAGGCAGCACTTGCTTCTGAAGATGAGGCGAACAGACCTGCTTAATAAGGTAGTATTAAAAAGTATTATTGCAGACAGTATCACTATAAAAAAACACCAGCTATAACTAGTTATAGCTGCTGTTTTTTGTCTCTACAATATATTGGGCTTTATTGAGTTGGAACAATATGCCAAACGCCTTTTACATTATCGCCGTTTGCATCTCCAGCTTTAGTGTCTTTTACAAAGAAGTATAACGGCATGTTATTGGCAGCCCACTGATAAGTACCGTCATCACGCTGAAAAGTCGAGAACTGACCGACGCTTTTGGCATTGTTAGGGGCGGTAAGTGCTGGCCAAGCCGCTAAACAATCACCTGTACAGTTCGACTTATTGGCAGTGTCTTTGTCAAAGGTATATAGCGTCATGTAATTAGTAGAATCAACCAGCATACCGTTTCTACTAGTCACTGGTACGGCGCTGCTACTAACCATCTGGTTATCATTCATTCCTGACATATTAGTGCCAAATACTTTATCCATTGTCGAGCAGCCTGTAAGCGCTAAAACACCACTTAGTGCAGATAACATCATAATACGCTTCATAGTAACTTCCTTATTCTTAGAAAATGATTAGTCAGTAGACCTCTTGCAAAAGTCATAGGTTTAGCTCGAAATTAATGATACCAGCAAGAGCCCATCCCAGATTCTGTGTAACTGCCATTTAGATTAAATGCTTACTGATACGATCATCAAACATAATTATAAAGCGATTAAGAGCCGCCGTCCAGTTACGAATCGGCATCGACCACCTTGACGATGCCTGTTGAGTTGCCAAATAGACCACCTTGAAGGCGGCTTGATCAGAGGGAAACACCTTACGCTTATTCACCGCTGTTCGAATGACACTATTTAGCGACTCTATCGCATTGGTGGTATAAATGACTTTTCTGATGTCTTTAGGGTACTCAAAGAACACCGTTAAGCCCTCCCAGTTATTACGCCAAGACTTGATGACATGCGGGTACTCTTTGCCCCATACTTCATCAAAGTGCTCAAGGTTGGCCTCTGCCATCTCAAGCGTATCAGCACCGTAGATGGCCTTTAAATCAGCTGCTACGGCCTTCTTGTCCGTCCAAGGTACGAACTTCATCGAATAGCGCACCATATGCACGATACACAGCTGAACCTGAGCGTTAGGGTAGACCGTATTAATGGCATCAGGGAAGCCTTTTAGGCCGTCTACACAGGCAATAAGAATATCTTGAACCCCGTGGTTTTGTAGCTCAGTGAGAACACCAAGCCAGAATTTAGCGCCCTCGTTCTCTGATAGCCACATGCCAAGCAGCTCTTTTTTACCATCAAGAGCAACGCCTAAGGCCAGATAGATTGCCTTGTTGATGATCTGCTTGTCTTGACGTACTTTAATGACAATGCAGTCTAAATAGACGATAGGATAAACACTGCTCAGCGGCCGGTTCTGCCAAGCGGTGATGTCCTCTAATATGTTATCGGTGACTCTTGAGACAAGAGAGCTTGAGATGTCGACATCGTAGAGCTCTTTAATGCTCTCTACGATCTCAGTGGTGGTTTGACCTTTGGCGTATGAGCGAGGATCAGCAAGTGTCTGGGAGACACTTGCCCGAAGCGCAAGACGTAAGGCTATGCCTGTAGTGAAATATGATTTTATCATCAAGACCTGAAATACGGGTTTGATGCTTACTGACAAGTACAGGCTCAAAGCTACTGTCGCGGTCTCTGGGGGTGGAGATCTCAAGCTCGCCTGTGTCGCTACGGACTCTCTTTTTAGTGTGCCCATTGCGCTTATTAGGCCTGTCTGCCTTTTCATGCTTGGGGTAGCCGAGATGCTCTTCCATTTCTGCTTCTAGGGCAGTGTCGATGAAGGACTGCATGAGCTGCTTTTGAAAGTCTTTGATGTCATCGAAGCTTTTCATGCTGCTGGCCATTTGCTCAGCCAGTTTCTTGATGTCAGATTGGTTAGTCATTGCTTATTCTC
>NZ_CAJHAV010000009.1:0-147582 GCF_904846475.1 Psychrobacter sp. LFX-11D | reverse complement strand
TTGTTATATTCGTTAGATTAATTGATAAAACCAAAAAACGGCATTTATTTTAAAAATAACGGTTATATAAATAACTATTTTTATTATGAATAAGCATGACATCAATATAATTTCAATATCATAACTATTGATTAGGTATAAAATTTTTTCATAAACTATAAATAATAATTATTATTTTATTCCTATTAGCTTATTACTAAGCAAAAGTTTATAAATAATCAATAATTAAAAAAAAGCATAAAAACAGCTAAATTGTCTATAGTCAGTTAAAATACCGCCATATGATATACGTGATTTCCTTGTCATTTTATTGCTCAAATAGGTAATGATGATCAATAAGCAAAGAGAGAACGAAACATCATAAAAAGCCATTAGTTACATCAATTTATAACATATGCTAAAAGTATAGAATGTTAGTGAAGGGGATATAGTATGAACGAAGGCGTAGCAGGTTGGTTTAATAGCATCGTAAACTATGGTGTGAGTATCATTTGGGGTAATAATGATTGGTTGATTGCCAGCAATCCATGGTATGGACTGCTGATGTTCGTCTTAATTGGTGCAGGTCTATATTTTACCGTGGCGACCCGCTTTATTCAGTTTCGTCATTTTGGTCATATGTGGCAGTTATTACGAGTATCAAATCAAGGGCGTAAAGATGGTGGTATCAGCTCATTTGAAGCACTGATGACATCACTTGCTGCGCGAGTAGGGACGGGGAATCTAGCAGGGGTGGCAATTGCCATCTATTTGGGTGGACCGGGTGCTGTATTTTGGATGTGGATGACAGCGATTGTGGGTATGTCGACCAGCTTTATCGAGTCAACCCTTGCGCAAGCATACAAAGTGCCGCATAACGATAATGTCTACCGCGGTGGACCGGCTTACTATATCGAAAAGGGTTTGGGTAAACGCTGGCTTGCCGTATTTTTCTCACTATGTTTGCTGGTCGCTTTTGGCTTGGCGTTCAATGGTGTGCAATCCAATACCATTGCACAGGCGACTAATGAGGCGTTTGGTATTCCAACTTGGATGACCGGCTTGATATTAGTAGTGCTAGTCGCACCAGTAGTATTTGGTGGATTACGCTCTGTTGCCCGTATTGCTGGCAAAGTTGTACCAGTGATGGCGATTCTTTATATTCTGCTGGCACTCTATGTCATCTTGACCAATTTTAGCGAATTTCCAGCGGCGATTGCTTTGATTGTAAAGTCAGCATTTGGCTTTGAACAAGCAGCAGGTGGTGTGATTGGTTATGGTATTGCGCAAGCGATGATTAATGGTATTAAGCGTGGTCTATTTTCGAACGAAGCAGGTATGGGTTCAGCACCTAATGCCGCAGCGACTGCAAAAAGCCATCCTGATCATCCGGCAGTGCAAGGTTTTATGCAAATGTTGGGTGTGTTTTTGGACACATTAGTTATCTGTACAGCGACAGCTTCAATTATTATTCTCTCTGGCGTGGTTGATCCTAGTGTTGAGCAAGAAGGTATTCAGTTAACACAGCTAGCATTGTCGCAATATGTAGGTGATATGGGTGTAATTTTCGTCGCGATTGCCATCTTCTTTTTCTCATTCACCTCTATCATTGCAAACTATAGCTATGGTGAATCGAATCTTGAATTTATCTCTGGCGAAAAAAATGCCAAAGTGATGATTATGATATTCCGCTTTATGGTCTTGGGCATGGTATTTATCGGTGCTGTGGCCAGCCTGCCAGCTATTTGGAACTTTGCCGATTTATCCATGGGTCTGATGGCATTGGTCAACTTAGTGGCTATTATCATCCTGTCGCCAGTAGCACTTAGAATATTACGTGACTATGAGCGTCAGATTAAAGAGGGCAAAACTGCTGATCAAATCAAGTTTAATCCTGATGATTTTGTGAAACTAAAAGATGAAGCCAATCGTGATGCGTGGACAGATTAAGCTGAAATCCTAGATATACAGCGATTAAATATACCTATAACAAAAAATCGCCCTTCTGAGAGCGATTTTTTTGTAGCTTATTTTAAATAATAACCATCTAAAAAATATATAAATAACAATTTACATATTTGGATAGTTAGGACCGCCGCCGCCTTCTGGCGTTACCCACGTGATGTTCTGTGAAGGGTCTTTGATATCACAAGTTTTGCAATGGACACAGTTTTGTGCATTGATGACAAATTTAGCACCTTCCGCGTCTTTTACAATCTCATAAACACCAGCTGGGCAGTATAAACGCGCTGGCTCAGCATAGAGTGGTAAGTTGATAGTGACAGGCACTGTTGGATCAGTTAATTTTAAATGTACTGGTTGATCTTCAGTATGGTTGGTATTTGAGATAAATACTGACGATAATTTATCAAATACCAATTTGCCGTCCGGTTTTGCATAGGTTGGCTGATAGGCATGAGCCGCACGCTCAAGCTGATCATAATCTTTTTTATTGTCATGAATGGTCAAAGGCATTTTGCCACCCATCAGATTTTGCTCTAAAAAGGTAAACGCGCCGCCCATCCATTGACCCATACGGTGCATAGCAGGAGCAAAGTTACGTGCTTCATAGTTGTCTTTATACAACCAAGACTCTTCAAACATCGTAGTATAAGCCAGCACTTCATCATGTTGACGACCTTCTTGCAAGGCTTCGAAAATCGCCTCAGCCGCTAGCATCCCTGACTTCATTGAAGTATGAGTACCTTTGATTTTGGCAGGATTTAAGAAACCTGCGTCATCACCAGCTAATACACCACCTGAGAAGGTAAATTTTGGCAAGGAGTTTAAACCGCCTTTAGTTAACGAGCGTGCGCCGTAAGATATACGTTTACCGCCTTCTAGAACATTACGAATAAGCGGGTGTAGTTTTAGACGCTGCATCTCATCAAATGGCGACATATATGGATTAGAATAGGAGAGATCAATAACAAGACCAAAGCTTACTTGATTGTTTTCAGCGAAATACAACCACCAGCCTCCAGTTGAACCAGTGTCAGTTAAAGGCCAACCTGAACCATGCATGACCACACCTTCTTCATGCTTAGCAGGATCAATATCCCATAGCTCTTTTAGACCAATACCATAGTGTTGGGGGTCACAGTCTTTATCAAGATTAAAACGACTGATCAAGCGCTTGCCTAAGTGACCACGGCTACCTTCGGTAAATATAGTATATTTAGCAAGCAGCTCATAACCTGGCTCAAAGCTATGTTTCGCTTCGCCACTGGCAGCCACACCCATGTCGCCTGTCAATACGCCTTTAACTGAACCATCATCATTATATAAGATTTCATCAGCGGGGAAGCCTGGGAACATCATGACTTCTAGCTCTTCAGCTTGTTGAGCCAACCAACGAACGACGTTGCCTAATGAGACAATATAGTTGCCTTGGTTATGCATGCTGGCAGGAATGACCGAATCCATTAATTTGATAGATTTGGTCGCTGAACCCAGCATATAGACGCGATCTTCAATTGCAGGAACGTTTAGCGGTGCGCCTTTTTCTTTCCAATCTGGAATCAACTCATCCAAAGCGCGTGTTTCCATGACCGCACCAGAGAGAGTATGAGCGCCAAACTCTGAGCCTTTTTCGACCACACAAACCATGAACTCATCGTTACCTGCTGCGATGGCAAGCTGACGTAGACGGATGGCAGCTGAAAGTCCGGCAGGTCCACCACCAACGATAATGACATCAAATTCCATTGACTCACGTTCTACTTCAGGTTCTGCTGCAACAGGTTCTGGCGCTTTGTCGACAACGATCGTTTCAGCAACTGGCTCAACGGCTTGCGTATCTACAATAACGGGCGTTTCTTCAGCGAGCACTTCTGGTGTTACCACTGCTGGCTCTGAATTTGCTGTGTCTGTCACGATTGGCGTGTCGATATTTACAGTATCACCATCAATAACTGGCGATTGATTGTCTTGCTCTTGCATACCTACTCCTAAACTTGTAGTGGCTTATCTCAGGGCATCATTAGCTTAACAATTGAATAATAAGGCTTGTGGCGCTAACTTTACTCAGACATATGGCTGCCCGATAAAAAGGGTCTTTACGGTATCAGTTGACGACGTTACGATGAAAGTGTTTTTAAAAACCTTCAAAACATAACGTAAAATGTGTCGTTAGTACAACGCCCACCAGACTAGTTCAAATAAAAAATCGTTACTTATTATAAAAGAAAAGTCCCACAAACACGATACGCATTTCACAACATCAGTGTTAAGGTAAGATTAAGACGGTGGGGGTACAATGACGATATTGTCTTATCATACCCGAAACTAAAATTTATAGTAATAACAGATTTGCCAAACTTTGATTACTACGTGAAGGATTGTACGATGACAGATAATAATAAAGATATCGATGCCACGACTGTAAAAGATGCTGAAACCTCTAATGACAAGCTGTCTGAGCTAAATACTATAGACAATTTGAGCCAATATTTAAAGTCTGCGGCAGGGACACGTGAAGGACGTGCCATACCGCCACTAGAAAATTGGCATCCTGAACAAATCGATGATATGGACTTGGTCATCAAAGCCAATGGCGAGTGGTGGCATGAAGGCGGACACATGACCCGAGAGTCATTAGTCAGTCTGTTTGCCACTATCTTATGGAAAGAAGAAAAAGAAGGCGTGACTGAGTATTTTCTAAAGACGCCCGTACAGAAATTGCGTATCCAAGTGGAAGATGCGCCACTACTAATCAATGATGTCGGTATCGTCAACGAAGACACCAATAGTTGGCTTGAATTTACCACGACAACGGGTGATGTCGTACGCTTAGATGATGAGCATCCTATTTTTTTACGTCCTTATGACTCTGTTAATGTGGAGGGTAATGAAAATAGAAATGATCACTCTAATGATATGGATGCTGTTCATAATAGTCACGGAGAGGAAAACCAACAACTAACATCTGAGGTACAAATGCGTCCTTATATGTTGGTTCGAAATGGATTGACGGCACTTATTGGTCGCAATGTATTTTATCATTTAATCGAGATTGGCGAATTGACAGAGCAAGATGGTAAAACCACGCTAACCCTGCAAAGTGGCGGTCATGCTTATACATTGACGATGACATCTATTTAACGGTCAATAATGAGCTATAATTAGGCAGTGATTGCTATTGATCTTGAGCAAATCTTGTTATCTATCTTATAGCCCTTTTTATTTATGGGACTATTATTGAAAGTAATATTGGTTAAATTTATTAGTAGGGTCGGTATGACAGTATTTTTATCAAAATGGCGGTGAAATAATATGAAAGTTGCCGCAAGTGCTGTTACTAACACAGTTAATAATTACTCAATAATTTCTGATAATAACACTGCTGCAGAAGCGATGGTCGATAGTGTGATATACAATTATAATAAAGGGATAAAGGCAGATCCAGACCGTAGCGCGCCCATTGGCTTATTTGATTCCGGTATTGGTGGCTTGTCTGTTTATCTACATTTAGCCCAGCAACTGCCCAATGAACGTTATATTTACTATGCTGATACCCTGAATGTACCCTATGGCAATCGAGATAGTGATGATATTAAAACGTTAACATTGACGGCAGTAGAGTGGCTATATCAGCAAGGCTGCAAGCTTATTGTCATTGCGTGTAATAGTGCTTCAGCCTATGCGTTGCAGACAGCAAGGTGCCATTATCCGCAGCTACCCATTGTGGGTTTGGTACCAGCATTGAAACCTGCGGTATTGGCCAGCAAAAGTGGTCATGTGGCGGTACTAGCAACCAAAGCGACTCTAAACGGTAAACTCCTGAACGATGTCATTGCTACGATAGCCAGTCCAAGTGCAACCAGAGTGACCAAATATTTTGACCCGCAACTGGTGCCTTGGGTAGAATCAGGTATGCCGGAAAACAGTGAAACGGCGCAAAATCTTCGTGGACAGTTGCAAGTGTTCGCAAAGGATGGGGTAGACCAGCTGGTATTAGGCTGTACACATTATCCATTCTTTAAAGATTTTGTGATGCAAGCAATTGAATCGCAAAGACTATCAATGCAAGTGGTTGATTCAGGTCAAGCAATTGCGGAGCGCGTTAAGCAATTGTTGATCGTCAATAATTTGTCAGCATTGCCTATAGATGGATTAAGTAGAAATGGTGTTTTAGATGCCAGTTTGAGTGACAGTCCGATTAAGCCACCGTTGATATTTTATGCGACCAAATACGATAAACAGATGGATTTGCTGCTATCACGCTTACTTGGTGAGCAAACGCATTTACAATACCATCCTCATTTTGAGTATTAGGCTTAGGGGCTCCTAGGATTAATCTCGATACAGCTGTTATAATCCCGTAGTATATTAATGGAATTGGAAATAAATTAAACGCATTCTAGCAATAGTATGCTAGGCTTGTATTTGCCAAAAAGAATATTTAAATTGGGTATTATTGCGCTATTTTTAGAGAACTTACGTTTTTTGACCAGCTAACTAAGATTAGAGGTGATCGTGCCAAATCGTCGCTACCATATTCATGTTGTATGTGCTGATAACCACCAGTTGTTGGTATTGGATAGTATTTCGATATTTTTTCAAGGGCGCGCCTTCTTAACCTATGATGTCTCTAGTAAATTACCCAAGGCCTCGTTATATGGGCGTCAATGTATTGATGCTTGTGACTATGCTTTGATGGTCATTGGCGATAGCTACGGTACTGCGCAAAATACCGGTGTCAGTCAAATGCATTTGAGCTATCTAAATGCTAAGGCGAAGCTCAAGCCTCTATTAATATTAATAAAAAAACATCATACCGGTGCCAATATCAGTCGGCAGTTGCAGGAATTTACCAGTATGGTTACCTCAAAAACGGATAAGATTTATTATTACGAGACAGAAAATGACATTGAGCAATTGCTTATCCAAGCCTATTATAAAATGGTTGCCAGTCATCAAATAGGTGCTGGATGGGTGAGGGTTGATGAAGAGGCAATGGAGTCTAACAAACCTTCGGCATCGGAGACTCTAGCGGCTAATTTGGCATATAATAGAATGACAAGGCAAGAGAATACTGTCGCCCCTACTCAGAGTATGGACGATAATGTCAGTAAGCCAATCGTATTGACAGATACCTTTGAGATTCACTATAAAGCCCAAGCTTATGAAGGTGGTAATTTGAGTGATGTTACAAGACCTATGGTATTAGCGTGGCAAGACGTGTTAATCACTCTGATAAAAATGCCGGCTACCTTTTCAAGCTATGGTTTACAAAGTGGTATCAACCGCTTAATCGCTGTGCGAGCTGAGATCGATATCAAGCGCGAGATGCCAAATGTCCATGCTGTGGCACGTTGTCAAATCTCTCAAGACGATCTCAATCATCTACAGCGGCAATTGGTTGCGGCTAATTGGATACAGCTAACTACCTATGGAACACGGGTCACACAGGAGCTTTGGAAGCTGACTTTTTATGCAAAAAGTTTACTTGATGCAAAAAAGCCATCGATAGAAAATCCTGCTATATCAACTGCCACTAGCTAAATTATCGCCTTCGCTATTATCAGTCATTATCGTTGCTACCAATCTTAGAACCTCATACAAATCATGATTGACTAACACGTTTTTTGCTGATGGCTACGTTTTGTAATACAAAGTATACGTGGTACTCGTTGTGAATCCCTTTGATACTCGTAATAATGATCAGGATGAACACATAATAATACTGAGCAATTAAGGAGAACCAATAATGAGTAATGCTAAAAATGACGCGTTAAAAAGTGAGTTGGATAGCTTAGAGCAAACCATGCATGAGGCAAGTCAGTTTCATACGTTAGAAGAGCAAGTAGCAGATATGAAGCGCCGCGGTATCGATCCGACCAAAGTATATAAGGAATTGGATAGAAAGGAAGAGGATGCAGATTGGGGTGATGCCACGTGGAAAGAAAATGGCAAATGGGAGCCTAAGACGCCGGCAGATTTAGATGATAAAGCTCGTGAAAACTGGGATGGTGACAATGGTAAGCCGAATCCACCGCCTATCGTTTAACGTTCGAAAATTAGATATATCATATAAACTGTGTCAAGTCATAAAGAGTGTCAGAACTGACATTATAAAAAAGCCACGCTAATTAGCGTGGCTTTTTATTTTTATTAATACTTAAAAGACATTACCTAATCAAGAGCCTTCATCAATACGTACCAGTTTTATAGTACCATCAGCACCCGTTACACGGCGATATCGCGTTGTACTTGAGTTTGATGGGCTGATCGCTGTAGGCTGCGAGTAGCTATTAGGTGCGGTATTTTGCTGTTGAATCAATTGTCCCATACGATCAGCAGACGCGGGGTTTAAAGGACGACTGTTTGTTGGCTGGTTATACTGATTGCCGTATTGCGAAGTATTAGGCGCCGTATTACCAACGATGGCACGATAGAATTTCTGCCCTGCACGTCCATCAGCTGGAAAAATGCCACGGCTAGACTGGTACTGCTGAATGGCGGTACGAGTATTATCACCGATAATGCCATCGACGGCGCCGATATCATATCCTGCATTTAATAATGCTTGCTGAATCGCTCTGGATTCTTGGCGACCTATACCAGGATCGTCAGTTGGCCATGCTGTGATAAAGTCAGTTTTACTGCTACTCTCGCGAGTAATCAAATCTGATAAATGGGCAATCGCCAGTGCATAGCTTTCTGAGGCATTATAAGAATAGAATGTATCAAAGTTTTTACCGACTAAGAATGCAGGGCCGTCAGGACCTGCTGGTAATAATAATCCAGCACTACTCAAGTCAGAAGGCAGTGGGCTGCCGTTAGCAAGGGTTAAACCTTGATTGCGCCAGTGGCTCATTGATTTTTTATCTTTACGGTTGGACGCTGCCCAAAATCCACTTGGCAGTTTTACCTCATAACCCCATGCTTCGCCTGAACGGTAGCCACGTTTATCTAAGAAGTTTGCCGTAGAGGCAAGGGCATCGGGGACGCTATTGACTAAGTCACGGCGACCATCGCCATCGAAGTCGACTGCCAACTCTAAAAATGTACTTGGCATAAACTGCGTCTGACCAAACGCGCCTGCCCATGAACCTGTCATATCGCTTGGCGCAATATCACCGTTTTGTACAATTTTTAGTGCATTGGCATATTCGCCTTGAAAATAGCTTTGGCGGCGATCAAAGCAAGATAGGGTCGCTAAAGATTCAAACAAAGGTTTTTTGCCCAATGTCTGCCCAAAGTTAGACTCTACGCCCCAAACGCCTAATACGTGCTCGGCTTTAACGCCATAGCGCGATTCAATTTTACGTAACGTATCCGCCCATTGACGCTTGGCACGGATACCATCTTCTACGCGTTCGGTATCAACAAGTGATGACAAATAATCCCAAACGTCTTTTTGAAATTCAGGTTGATAGTTTAGCGATTGAATAACACTAGGGTCAGGCTCACTGGGACGATAGTTATTAAAGGTATAGCTATCAACATCACGAAATTTGCTAGAGTTTTTTAGACCATCTAGACACTGCTGAAACTGAGCATTAGACAAGTTTGGGGCGTCTGGCTTGGCAGCTTGAGCGGTGCTGGCAAGACTTAAGCCAATCGCTGCCGTCAATAAAGATAAGGTGGATAAGTGATTCAAGCGCATAAAAATATCCTATAAGCGTCGAAGTAGCTGTTAAAAAACAGTTACTAGAAATTAGTTATTAGAAAGTAAAACAAAGCGATGAAAAGTCGATTTTACTTAGAGTAACCAATCTCAATAGTAAAGAAAAGGTATCGTAGCACTCGGTTACTATAAGCTGACGTTGGCGTGAGGTTAGGATAGGGTTTTAGAAAAATATAGCATTACATAATTTTAGGAAAGTCTTTGGTTTTAATGTGGGTGATTAATTTTACAGGTGTTTTACAAAGCTATTTCGCTAATATGATATCCAACTCCTCAATAAAATCATGAATACGTGCTGCGTTTTTACCCAAATCGCTACCGCCAACCCGCGATTTACTACGGATATCAACCAGACGCTCGCTACCATTATCATTGATACGTACAACGACATCATCTTTAAAACCAAACCACGCCGTAGTATCTGTTGCTTCAACAATACCTTTATTAGCATCGATATTGACAAGCTCCCAACCTAAATTTTTAGCAACTTGTTCGGTAGCGTTCACCAATTCAGCTTTTGATTGTGAATAGACTAGCGTTTTTAGTTCCGGATAGCCTTGACGTTGTTGCTCGGCAGTTGCTTCACCAGCATAAGCGACTGGATTGAGTGCGTCAGCCCGTAGCGGAGCAATAGCGACAAACTCAGGTGGGTTGACTAAGTCAGTTGAAATATCATGAATAGGCGCTACACTTTTGCTCTTACTCAGCATACTAAGTGGTAATCCGATAGCAACGGCGGATAACGCAATGGTGACTATCACATTGGCAAGCGTTAGTGTATTTCGCTTAAATATAACTTGTAATACGAGCAACACAAGCGCTGCAACAGCAGTCAATATGCCATATTTAAATCCTGTAAACACCGTACCTAATTCAATGATGTCATACTTATAAAGAGGGCCTGTCAATACGACTAATAAGAAAGCAATGAGACTTACGAAACTCACTAAAATTTTCATTAGATTTCTCGCTTATGGTTGATTTAATAACCAAACATGCTCTGTCACCGCCATCTCAGGTGCAGCGTTCAAAGTCGATGGTTTGCCCTCAAGCTCTTGAATTTGATAGTGAGCGCTATAGTACTGCTGGATTTGCTCATGACTGATTGAAAAGGGCGGTCCTGCTCGCTCATTTTGGTCGTAATTGAGTGTCAGTAATAACTGAGGAGCGTTTTGACTGAGGTCGATGACTTGCTGGCTATATTGCGGGCGCAACTCTGCTGGCATCGCAATTAATGCTGCTCGATCGTAGACCGCATCAACGCGACCAACATCATTGGTACTTAGCATAAATATATCTGCAACCCATAACGCTATTATTTGTCCTGATAACTGCCCTTGATAGCATTTAATATTTGAATTTTTATCATGCGCTTTTATCGTGTAAGAGATATTATTTTCAGTAAAAAATTCCTGTACCGCTGACTCAACCAATTCCACGCCGACCATATCAAAACCTTGATTGGCTAGCCAAATCATATCAATAGATTTGCCGCATAAAGGGATGAATATACGGCTTCCGATGGCCATTTGTAAATCTGAAAAGTATTTAATCAACAAAGGATTCACTTTAGGCTGATTAAAGCCGATGCGTTTTTCCTTCCAGCGAGCCTGCCAAAATTCTGGATTCATTGCTTTAGCCTTCAGTTATAAGAATTTCTATTATCAGTTATTTTTTACAGTCGATGCATTATCATAACTTGTCGCATAATATTGTCAAAGTCATTAACTCCAATAAAATTATCAGAAATTAAAAAAGCCAAATACTTATATTATAAGTATTTGGCTTTTACGAGATTAAAAGCTGGGCATTGAATTCAAAAACTCTGTAATCAGAAGATAATATTTAGCTCACCATATATTGACTGAATTCTTTACGCAGTTTGGCAAGTTTTGGTGGTATGGCGAAGTTACAGTAAGCCTGTCCTGGGTTGCGATTAAAAAAGTCTTGATGTGTCTCTTCTGCTTGATAAAATTCAACCGCAGGATGTACTTCGGTCACCACATTTATACCCATGTCACGCAGCTTGTTAATGGTACGATCGATGGTCGGTTTTTGCGTTTCATCAGTGTAGAACACGACGCTACGATATTGGCTACCTACATCATTACCCTGACGATCCATTGTGGTGGGATCATGAGTGGCAAAGAAGACATCAAGTATCACTTCTAATGGGACAATCGATTCGTCAAATTCGACTTTAATCACTTCAACGTGACCAGTATCCCCACCGCAGACTGCTTCATAATTGGCTGATACCGCATCGCCGCCCATATAACCTGATATTACAGACTGTACGCCTTTTACAGATAAAAATACTGATTCGGTGCACCAAAAACAGCCACCGCCTAATATAATGGTTTGCATAATTCTTCCTATTCTTATCATTATAAAATATGAGCCAAGCATGTTTTACAAATCTATTTTGCTTGGCGATATACATTTAGCTTAACAGTGCAGTTGCCTGCGATAAGTAACAAATAGTAATGTTATAATGGGCTTTTGCTACGTTAAAAAGCTCGTTATTATCAGCTGCTTCTTATTGATAGTGTCGGTCAAGATGATTACACACGTTAAAGTTTAGTTTAATTACCAAAGAATGAGTCACATTATGAGCCAATCTCAGCCTACCACTGTTAAACATGACACCTTATTCACCACGCCACTAGATAAAGCAGCGCGCTTTTCATTTGATGAGCAAGTGGTGGCTTGTTTTCCGGATATGATTCGACGCAGTGTTCCCGGTTATGGTCAGGTATTGGCGATGTTACCCATATTTGCCCGTCGTCATTGTAAATATCGTCAGCAAGGCAATAATGGACAACGTGTGAGCCGTATTTATGATTTAGGCTGCTCATTGGGTGCCGCAAGTATGACGTTGGCTGGCGAGTTTGAGCCACAAGATTTGCAAATTAAAGCAATTGATATTTCACCTGCGATGACCACTGAAGCGACTACTTTACTGAATGATAATTATCCTGAGCATGACATAGAGGTCATCACTGCGGATATTCGCGATATTGAGCTTGAGCCATGTGATATGGTGATTTTGAATTTAACCTTACAGTTTTTACCGGCTGCCGATAGAGTGGCGGTGTTAGAAAAGATTTATGCGGCACTCAGCGAAGGGGGTATATTGGTATTGACCGAAAAGACTCATGCTTTTGATGAGCAGTATGATGCGTGGTTGGTTGAACGTTATTACGATTTTAAACGTGCCAACGGCTATACCGAGATGGAAATCAGCGGCAAACGAAATGCACTAGAAAACGTCCTTATTACGGATACTTTAGATGAGCATCACGCACGATTGAGTGATGTTGGCTTTCAGCGTCATCTCACGTGGTTTCAGTTTTTAAACTTCGTCTCTATTGTGGCGTTTAAATAACGGCTACATTGTTAGAACCCTTTTTATCCTATCTTTTGATCAACAGAGTAATCCGCTTTTATGCTTAACGACACTATTACCCACGCCGAACGTGAACTGTATTTAACCCTGCTAGAACTAGCGCAACAGCAGCCAAATGCTTATGAGTGGCTTACGCGCTTGCCAACATGGTTAAATGATATCAAGGACAAAGCCAATTACGCGCATGCGCCTGCCTATCAAGCATCGGTTGCGCGTTTACCAAATATAACAGTCAATCATGTCGATCTGAACAGTGATGTCTTGACGATTGAGGCAAATCTTAGTGAGTCTCAGCGCAAACAAACAATGGCATTATTAAAGCAGCTGATGCCGTGGCGCAAAGGGCCTTTTCAAATTGGTGGTCAGATCAGTAGTCGTCAAACTGTTCATACTAAAGATGACAACGATACCAATGCGCCAATATTGATTGATACCGAATGGCACAGTGATTGGAAATGGCAACGAGTCGCACCGCATTTGAGTCCTTTAAAAGGTCGTCGCATCTTAGATGTTGGTGGTGGTTCTGGTTATCATGGTTGGCGTATGGCAGGAGCAGGCGCCGATACGGTCATCATCATTGACCCATCGTGCTTGTTTTATCATCAGTTTATGGCGATTCGGCATTTTGTAGGTAGCGCCGATGCTCATACTCATGTTCATGGTACAGGGCGTTATCGAACTCATTATATTCCAGTGCCGCTTGAAGCATTACCGGATAATAGCCAGCTGTTTGATACCGTGTTTAGCATGGGTGTGCTCTATCATCGCCAATCGCCGTTTGAACACTTGCAACAGCTCAAAGGACAGTTGGTCAAAGGCGGTGAGCTGGTACTTGAAACTTTGGTAATAGAAGGCGATGCCAATACGGTACTGGTACCGCATGACCGCTATGCTCAAATGAATAATGTGTACTTTTTACCTTCGGTTGCCGCATTAATAGGCTGGTTAGAGAAAGCTGGTTTTACTGAGGTGCGCTGCGTCGATGTGGCAGTCACCTCGACGGAAGAACAGCGTAAAACGGAATGGATGACCTATCATTCGTTAGCAGATTTTTTAGATCCTAATGATTCTAGCAAAACTCTTGAAGGCTATCCTGCGCCGATGCGTGCTACTCTAATTGCCAAGAAATGATTGCAAAAAAATAATTGGCAAAGCAGTAAATTTTCAATGCTTTTTAGATAAACCACCTTGTAAACGCCATTTCTAACAATATTTTTAAGATAAAACCGATAAAACCAGCACCAAGTGCCAAAAACATCCAAAATGTACCAGCGCGACCAGCACCAGACTGTTTTGATAAGTCCCAAATGATAAAGAATAAAAAGGCAATAAAAATGGGCAATAAGATGTAAAGCCCCCAACTGGTAACGGTACTGGCAGCAATGGCAAACATAATTTTATCCTATATATAAAGTCATAAAGTACTACGTTCTCTGTTCGTTACTTTATTGCTTTTTAATGAAATACTTACAAATAGTTGAATAAATATTTAAGCGTCACGATATCTAGAGAAAGTAGCCAATAAATGGCGTTATTATAACGTGGAATAGGCTAGGTATGAATGTTTCATCAACCTTGGGAAACAGGAACGCTACAATAACTCTGACCTATAAG
Organism: Psychrobacter sp. LFX-11D; assembly: GCF_904846475.1. Lineage (NCBI taxonomy): Bacteria > Pseudomonadati > Pseudomonadota > Gammaproteobacteria > Moraxellales > Moraxellaceae > Psychrobacter > Psychrobacter sp. LFX-11D. Next base: position 132,946 of record NZ_CAJHAV010000009.1, on the reverse strand, counting down.
CCCTCTGCCAATTATAATAACCCTTAAACGTCGAATAAACCCCAGCACCTTGCTATAAATAGTATTTTATCGCTATTTTTAGTCCAAATAGTGCAATAACAGGTAAAGGTTGTTATATTTGCAGGTTACTTATCTTTTTATCGTATTTTATATTCCACCACTTTTATTGTTTATTTATCCGAGTTTATAGTCCTATGTCACAAGCCCAAATCGATACGCTTACCTCACTGTTTGACAGTGCGATTGCAGTCCTAAAAAATGACGGCGAATTACCGGCTGATTGGCAAAATAATAGCCAAATTACGCGTACTAAGGATACCAGCCATGGTGATTTTGCCAGCAATATTGCCCTGACTGCTGCCAAAGCTGCCAAAGCCAATCCGCGCCAAGTGGCTGAAAAAATCGTTAATGCATTGCCTGAGAATCAAGATATCCGCCAAATAGAAATCGCGGGTCCAGGGTTTATTAATGTATTTTTGAATACTGAAGCTAAGTTTGCCGTGTTAGATGATATCTTCAATTTGCAAAATGGCTTTGGCTTAAGCAAGCAGTTTGACGGACAAAAAATACAGGTCGAATTTGTCTCTGCTAACCCAACTTCTAGCTTACACGTTGGTCACGGTCGCGGCGCTGCATTTGGTATGAGCGTATCAAACTTGCTTGAGGCGATTGGCTATGATGTCACGCGTGAGTACTATGTCAATGATGCCGGTCGCCAGATGGATATCTTAGCGACCAGTACTTATTTGCGCTATCTAGAAACCAATGGTGAGACGGTCACCTTCCCCGTCAACGGCTATCAAGGCGACTATGTCAGTGATATTGCTCAGACATTAAAGACGCAGCATGCTGATACCTACGTACATCGTTTCGCAGATATTGCCGAGAACGTGCCAGAAGATGCGCAGTTCGAAATAAATGCCGATGGCGAAAAAGTACTGCTATCAGGTGATAAAGAAGCCCATATCGATGGTCTAATTGCCAATAGTAAAGCTTTACTTGGTAATGGTTATGAGCTGTTTCTAAATGCAGCATTAAGCAGTATTTTGGCTGATATCAAAGACGATCTAAATGACTTCGGTGTGAGTTATGAATGCTGGTTTAGCGAAAGATCAATTGATAGTGAGATTGAACCAGTCTTACAGATTTTAGAAGACAAAGGCTATCTCTACGAAAAAGACGGCAATATCTGGTTTAAATCGACGGACTTTGGTGATGAAAAAGACCGTGTCGTACGCCGCGCTAATGGGCAAAGCACCTACTTTGCCTCTGATATCGCCTATCATAAAAATAAATTCGATCGCGGTTTCGACAAAGTCGTGAACGTTTGGGGTGCAGACCACCATGGTTATGTACCGCGCGTAAAAGCGGCTTTATTGGCGCTTGGTATCGATGCCGACCGTTTAGATGTGGTGTTGGTGCAGTTTGTCGCATTATGGCGCGGTAATGAAAAAGTACAAATGTCATCACGCTCTGGTAAATTTGTGACCTTACGTGAGCTACGTCACGAAGTTGGCAACGATGCAGCGCGTTTTTATTACGTCGCGCGTAAGCCCGAAGTACATGTTGATTTTGACTTGGAGCTTGCCAAATCGCAAAGTAAAGACAACTTAGTTTATTACATTCAATATGCACATGCCCGCGTTTGCCGTGTGTTAGAAAAACTAGAAACCAGTGGTTTAAGTGTGGATGATGCGATAGGTGCGGCGCAGCAAGAATTACTTGTTGCACCAAGTGAAGAGGAGTTGATTAAGCTGCTTGCCGCTTATCCTGCTACCTTGATGCGCTCAGCGACAGGTTATGAGCCGCACATCTTGACTAATTACCTTAAAGAGTTGGCAGCGTTATTCCATGGTTGGTACGATAGCAATCGTATTCTGCCTGTGAGCCTGACTTCAGGTGAGACACCAAGCGCCGATGAGATGGCGATGATGCAAGCTCGTTTACGCTTATCTAAAGCAGTACGCCAAGTTATCAGTAACGGGCTTGGTTTATTAGGGCTGTCTGCACCGTCTAGCATGTAATAAAGCTGGCAACTGATAGTAATAATTCAATAATGACAGATAGATTCAGTAGGGAGAATGCGATCCATGTTAGCCAAAAAACCAAGAGGTGCCACTGAAAAGCGCAAAACAAGTAGTGCGTCAGGCTTATTATGGATGTTTGTTGGTGCAGTGTTGACGCTGATGATCGGGGTATTCTTATATCTGTCACCATGGTTTAATTTTAGCCCCGCTGATACGGCTGGAGATCCTAATAAGCAAATACAGCAACGAGTGGATCCGGATGCCGACAATGGTGATTATGAATTCTATGATATTTTACCCAATCAAGAAATGGCAACCGTCCCTGATGAAGAATTTGACAAGACCGACAATGACCAGCTGGGTGAAATCATAGATTTTGAACCGGATGTGATAGTCAATCAAACTGACAGTAATGTGCCTAGTGCTAATGATGGTACGGGTAGTATTTCTGAAGGTACAACCAGTGCGCCAAATGCTGGCGCAGCTACTGGTAATGATGATATCGTTATTATTGAAGAAGATGCGACCTACGATGGTACGCCAGCGACAAGCAATCCGGGTACTAATGCAAACAAACCCAATGCTGGCAATGCAAGCATTCAAGCTGCTAAGCCTGCTGCTACGTATATCTTACAAATTAACAGTTTTGGTGATGCTGATGAAGCCGACCGTCGCCGTGCGCAAGTACTGATGGCAGGTGTTGATGCGAAAGTCGTTAAAAACACTACTGGTAATGGCTTGCCTATCTATCAGGTGATCTCACGCCCAATGAATAGTCGTCAAGCCGTTGCTACTGCTCAGCAGCGCCTGCAAAATAACGGGATTGATTCTATTATCGTTGAACAACGTCGTTAGTTTTAAATTGGTTTGATTGTTTAGAAAAAAAGCGTCACAGTGGCGCTTTTTTTATACGTTTTTTTTGCTAATAGCGGCGTATTTTTTTAAACTTAATCCACCATATTGAAATTTTTTATTGCCACACTAACCGAGAGTATCGCTATGACGGTATCTAATTCAGCAGTAACCACGCACAGTCATTTTAAAGCATTTTTTCAAAAATACTTTATCGATGCATTTACTGGTATGGCTTTGGGGCTTTTTGTCACCTTAATAGCGGGTCTTATCATCTCGCAAATCGGTGGCTGGCTAAATCTTCCAACACTGATTGCGGTCGGAAAATTGGCATCTGTGTTAATGGGCGCGGGCATCGGTGTCGGCATTGCTTATTATCTAAAAGCGCCAACTTTGGTAATGCTTAGCTGCTTGGTCGCTGGTATGTTGGGCGCTCACTCTGAAGCATTAATGGCAGGTAATCTATTTATTGCTCAAGACGCAGGTCCGGCAACCTTTGCTGCGCTACCGGGTAATCCAATCGGTGCATATTTGGCGTCAGTTTTTGCTTATCGCGCTGGTACATGGGTTGCAGGCAAGACCAAGCTCGATATTCTACTGGTACCTTTACTGGTCTGCGCGGTGGCATTAGCCGTATGTGCGCTGCTCAATCCTCCTGTTGTTGCTGCGGTCAATGCCATTGGTCAAGGGATTCAAGCGGCAACCACATTACAACCGTTATTAATGGGAATCGTGATTGCTGTCGTGGTTGGTATATTGCTAACGATGCCGACATCGAGTGCGGCGATTTGTATTACTATTGGACTTGGCGGAGTTGCAGGTGGGGCGGCAGTCGTCGGATGTGCGGCCCATATGATTGGCTTTGCCGTCGCCAGTTTTAAGGACAATGGCATAAGTGGGGTGGTTTCTCAGGGTTTGGGCACTAGCATGTTACAAATCCCTAATGTGCTCAGAAAACCCATTATTCTATTACCAGCTGTTATAGCAAGTGCTATCGTCGGTCCGATAGCGACCGTCGGCTTTGAGCTAGCATGTACGGCTACAGGCGCAGGTATGGGAACCGCAGGACTGGTTGGCGTATTTGGCGTGATTGAAGCGTCACAAGATATTATGAGTACTGGTCAATTATGGACGGCGATTATTTTATTGATGTTTATATTGCCCGCTGTGATTGCTGGCGTTGTGGCTTATATGATGCGCCGATTTGGTTGGTTGGTCGATGGCGATATGAAACTGCCTTAACATTCATTAAAAAATAAAAAGCATTCCTTAAAAAGTAAGATTTAAGGAGAACTCAGGAAAATCAAAAAGCCCAGTTATCTAAGGTAGCTGGGCTTTTCATTCTTCTAGCATTTATAACATTTTTAAATTAGCGACGTACATCTTTAGGAGCGTCGCCCTTTGGCCAATCTTTGTCTTTATTGGCTTTTACCGGACGTGGCAAGTGAGTAAAGTAAGCAGCAATATCGACGGCTTCTTGGTCAGTTAACGTATTGCCTTGACCAAAGGGCATTTTGCCTTTGATAAATGCCGCAGCCGTATAGGTACGTGCCATACCAGCACCATCATTGAAGGACTTTTCACCAGCGACAGCAGGATAAACGTAAGTGCCATCGTCGTTATACTGACCTTCACCAGTTGCACCATGACAAACGCTACACTTCTCTGCAAATAGCTTTTTGCCATTATCAGTGTTTGGCTCGAGGTTTTTATCCACTTTGACAAAACCACGACCTTCAGGCGATACGCCAAATGGCATGTCTTGTGACAACCAGCTCATGTAAGCCACCATCGCGTTCATATCATCTGAACCCAGATCAAGTGCCTTACCGTTCATCGAACGCTCAAAACAGCCGTTAATACGTTCTTGTATCGTATTGACACGACCTGCGCGCGTACGATAGATAGGATAGATGCTGGGCATATTGTTCCAAGGCGCAGCATAAGCCTCTGAACCATTGCCAAGATGACAGCTGGTACAGTTCAGTTGATTACCAACGTTATTTGGCATCTCTTTATAAGTGTGATTGGCAATTTGTAAGCCGCGACGCACAGCGGCACCAAACTCATCATCTGGAATCGTAGATTCATCTGGCATCTTAATAGTAGGCTTGCCACTTGCCGTATCAGTGCCACCTGCGGTCGCAGTCATGTCATTGGCAGCTGGCATGTTACTTTTAATCACTTCAGCGCGTGCTTCGAGATCTTTTACTCGTGCCAATGCTGCCGCTTCTTCGACACGGTCAACGGCTTTGGTTTCAGTGTGATCGCTACAACCAGTAATACCGACAGCACTAATGGCAAACACAGTGGCTATCAAAACGGAGCGCTTAGGATATGGGAGCATTTTCATAGGAATATCCTTATTTTAAAAAGTAATATAGAAATTTAAATTTATATGCTAGTTTAGGTGCCATAATGGTAAAACCAACTCGATATTTTGTGTCAGTAAAAGGCTAAGAGCAGTAAAAATAAGGATAATCTTTAGAACAGCATAAAAATAACACGTAATATCGAGCCTTTGATGCAATCTTAGTTGCTCAGCAGCCTAACTCTAGCAATTGAAATATAACAAAGAATGAAGCGGTAGGTTGCTAGTAACATTAGTGTATCAAATACAAATACGTAAAGTGTTTTAAAATTGAAAACAGAAGCCAAAACATCAGTGTTTCGTTGCTTCTTTTGAACTGAAGTCCTGGTATGTAGCATAAAAAAGCGCTCAAACATAGATCATGTTTGAGCGCTTTTTTTAAATTTTAGCTAACTTTTCGCTAATTAAAACGAGTGATGTAGCAAGTTAACAGTTAAGCAATTTCAGGCGTCTTGCCTTCGTTAATCACTTGCTCATCAACGAGTACGGTCTTAGCATCCTTCATAGAAGGCAGCTCATACATCGTCTCTAACAGAGCATTTTCAACGATAGAGCGCAGTCCACGAGCACCGGTTTTGCGTGCCATCGCTTTTTTAGCAATCGCATCAAGTGCTTCTTTAGTAAACGTAATGTCAGCGCCTTCCATATCAAACAGATACTTATACTGCTTAACCAAGGCGTTCTTAGGTTCCGTCAAAATCTGAACCAATGCATCTTCGTCTAGCTCTGTAAGCGCAGCAAGTACTGGAAGACGACCGATAAGCTCCGGAATAAGTCCAAACTTGATCAAATCTTCCGGCTCTACTTGTTGTAGTAGCTCTGAGCTACGTTTACTATCGTCTTTTGAGCTGACATCAGCATTGAAGCCAATGCCTGTCTTTTCAGTACGCTGCTGAATGACTTTATCAAGACCGGCAAATGCACCACCAACGATAATCAAAATATTGCTGGTATCTACTTGGATCAACTCTTGCTGCGGATGCTTACGACCACCGTGTGGTGGAATAGCCGCGACCGTACCTTCGATAAGTTTTAGCAATGCTTGCTGTACGCCTTCACCCGACACATCACGCGTGATAGAAGGGTTATCACCTTTTTTGCTGATTTTATCAATCTCATCAATATAGATGATGCCTTGCTCCGCTTTACTAACATCATAATCTGATGCTTGTAATAGCTTCTGTACGATGTTTTCAACGTCTTCACCGACATAACCGGCTTCGGTCAAAGTCGTGGCATCCGCCATCGCAAAAGGAACATCAAGTAGACGTGCTAGCGTTTGCGCAAGTAAAGTCTTACCAGAACCTGTTGGACCAATCAGCAAAATATTACTCTTTGCCAATTCTACCATTGCATCATCAGCCCCAATTTTAGCTTTTTTGCTATCATTGGCTAAAGTTTGGCTAACTTTTAGACGCTTATAATGGTTATAAACGGCAACAGCCAAGGCTTTCTTAGCAGCATCCTGACCGATGACGTATTCATCAAGCTTGGCGCGCAATTCTTTTGGTGTTGGCAGTTTTTTATTGACCCAAGAGGTATCAATATCGCTATCGTCATCACCATGTTCGTCACTGTCGGCGATAAGGTCTGTACATAGCTCAATACATTCATTACAGATATTGGCATCGTCAGCGGCAATCAGCTGCTTCACTTCACTTTTTTCTTTGCCGCAAAACGAGCACTGCGGGGTGTTATCTTCTGCCATATACAGGCACTCCTAAAATTTTATACTTATAAATATTCTGATGTGTGTATCAACGTTTAAGTGTCTAATATAGAGCACTTAAGCATAAGCCGCGCTACTAGCTACATCGATACAGCTGCTCATAGACTGGCTATTATAAAGAAGCAGGACGACGTTCTAATACTTCATCGATCAGACCATATTCTTTGGCTTCTTTAGCATCTAACCAATAATCACGCTCAACATCTTTTTCAATTTTGTCTACTGGCTGACCCGTACGCTCAGCTAAAATCTCGTTTAAGCGCGCACGAGTTTTTAGGATTTCACGTGCATTGATTTCGATATCTGTTGCTTGACCTTGCGCGCCGCCTGAAGGTTGATGAATCATGACGCGAGCATTGGCTAGGGCATAGCGTTTGCCTTTTTCACCAGCAGCCAGCAGGAATGAGCCCATGCTATACGCACCGCCCATACAGATGGTTGATACTTCAGGTTTGATAAAGTTCATCGTATCAAAAATGGCCAAACCAGCACTGACCGAGCCGCCTGGTGAGTTGATATATAAATGAATGTCTTTATCAGGGTTTTCGGCTTCCAAAAATAGCAGCTGCGCCACAATAAGATTGGCCATATGGTCTTCGACTTGACCGGTCAAAAAGATAACGCGCTCACGTAGTAGACGCGAGAAAATATCAAACGAGCGTTCGCCGCGAGCTGATTGCTCAACTACCATAGGAACTAATGCTGCTTGGGTTGCGCTTTGACTATACTGTGCGCTCTGGGCAGTAGTGTGTGCGCTCATCAGCATATCAAAATGCGGGTTGGCAGTGATGCGATCATAATCTGTCATAAAAATATCCTGTTTATAAAGATAGAAGATAAAAAGTAGAAAATCGTTAAATTTTTATTGGTGTTTATCATTGTAAACATTGTCGGTTTATAATAAAACCTATTACGCTAAATGAGACGGGTATCGCATCAATAGTTGATAAATAGCAGTAATAAAGGCTATTAGCTTAAAATAATTGAGCTAATGGTAACTTTTTTATCAGAGTAATAGTAACTTTTTAATGTGACAAATGATAAATGACTTCCTATTAATAGGGCGTTTGTGCGTACTTATCAAGGGTACTGTCTATAATCTATCCATAAAGATAGCATATAAGCCACCAATAAAAATGCCCTAACAAATTTGTCAGGGCATTTTTAGAGCAATCTTAGCAGTCAGTACCAGTTAATGGCAAAGAGCTAGCTAGATTACATTGCTTGCTGCTGTTGTTGCTGAGCAGCTAATAGGTCTTGGTAGCTGACTTCTTTGTCAGTTACTTTACCTTGCTCGATTAGATAATCAACCACTTGGTCTTCTAGTACAACAGACTCAATGTTCGCGCGCTGTTGCTTATCAGTGGTGTAGTACTCGATTACCTCACTTGGATCTTCGTAGTTTTCAGCCGCTTCTTTGATGAACGTCTCAACGCGAGCTTGGTCAACTTCTAGACCTTTAGTATCGATAACGCGAGCAACGATGATGCCAAGACGTGCCGCACGTAGTGCTTGCTCTTCAAATAACTCATTTGGTAGCATATCTTTATCGAAGCTATCAGCATTCGCACCGAACTGCTGAGAAAAACGTTGCATCATCATGTTGCGTTGACGCTCGATTTCTTGCTCTAGCATAGCATTAGGTACGTCAAACTCGTTCTTTTCTAACAAAGCGTCAAATGTTGCTTGCTTTACTTGGCTACGAGCAGCATTTTTGATTTCGCGTTCCATGTTTTTGCGAACGTCATCTTTTAACTTCTCAACGCCGCCTTCTTTAACACCAAATAGCTCAAGGAATGCATCGTCAATTTCTGGTAGCTTAGATTTTTCAACCAATTTTACATTGATTTTGAACTGAGCTTCTTTACCCGCTAAGTTTTCAGCTTGATAATCTTCTGGGAAAGTCACGTCGATGGTTTTTTCTTCGCCAGCTTTCATACCTTTGATGCCTGCTTCAAAGCCAGGAATCATCTGATTGCTACCGATAACCAATTTGAAGTCTTCAGCAGATCCGCCTTCGAACTTCTCGCCATCGATAGAGCCTTCAAAGTCAAAAGTGACTTGATTGCCTTTGTCCGCTTTACCTTTTTTCTCAACGAATTCTTCACGTTGTTTTTGTAGGTTTTCGATCATAGTGTCAACATCAGCTTCATCAACCTTGGCGGTATGACGCTCAACTTCGATCTCATTGATACCTTGTACATCAACTTCTGGGAAGATTTCAACAGTGGCTTGATAAACCAAGAAATCATCTTCAAGTTTTACGTCGTCGATATTCGGCATGCCAACGGCGCGGATGTCTTCAGACTTGATCGCTTCAAAAACGGTATCACGAATAACGTCGTTGATCACTTCTTGTTGAATGCCAGCACCGTACTGTGAACGGATATGTGACATAGGCACGTTACCTTTACGGAAACCGTCAATCTTGGCAGTTTTCGCTACTTGGCGAATACGGCCTTCAACTTTGTTTTGAATCTTTTCAACGGGTACTTTAACCGTTAACTGAGTTTCTTTGTTAGATAGCTTGTTGGTTGTGACTTGTAAATCTGTAGCCATGATCATTACACCTTTAGGATTGAATAATAGACAACCATGCCTCAAAATACGGGCGTTTATGACTGGTTGCCGTTGGAATAAATAGGGGATAGTGATAGCAAGTCATTCTCAAATCAATGCCTTTAGCAATCGCTGCTGGCTCTGAAAAACGACATGTTTAATCTTAGTCGATACTATCAAATATCAATAATAAACCGTCAATAGGTCGCATAATAACGCTTTTTGGCGAATAATACAGACAATTAACGGCTTTCAACAAAATTTTAAAAGTAGAACAGTATAATCTATCTGTTTATTAAAGTAAAAATTATCTGTTTTGTCGTTTACGCGGTATCAATTTACTATATCAGTCATCTCATTTAAAGTACGTCTTGTATGTCTACGCCTGATTTACTGATGTGAGGATTAAATGGCATCAAATTGGATAACTACAAGAGATAAGCGTCTTATAAAGGCAATTGCGCCAATAACTGCTTGATCGCCTGACCGCGATGGCTGATGCTATTTTTATCCGCAGCGCTGAGGGTTGCAGCCGTCGCCTGCAGCTCTGGTAACCAGAACAGTGGATCATAACCAAAGCCACCTTCACCATGTGGCAACTCTAAAATCTCACCGTGCCATAAACCTTGCGCGATAATTGGTAGCGGATCATCAGCATGGCGCACCATCGCTAGTACGCAAACGAACATGCTCTTAATAGCAGTATCAGGCTGTGCTGCGCGGATAGGCTGCAAGTCAGCGATAAGCTTTTCATTATTCTTACTATCGTTACCATGCTCACCGGCATAGCGCGCCGAATAAATACCGGGTGCATTACCCAATACTGGCACACAAAGTCCAGAATCGTCGGCAATCGCAGGCAATCCACTAATACGGCTAGCATGACGGGCTTTTATAATGGCATTTTCGATAAAACTCAAGCCATCTTCAATCGCATCGTCGATATCGAGCTGTCCTTGTGGTATTACTGTCACATCCAAATCTGCTTCCGAAAATAGTCTTGTGAACTCAGCAAGCTTGCCTTTATTATTGCTGGCGAGTACCCATTGCTTGTGAGATGTAGATTGGGTCAAGGGTCGCGATGTGTGTAGTGTATTGATAGCACTCATAGAGAATATTCCGTCGTGTCGTTAGATCTAAACAAAAAATAGTGATTTATATTAAGGTACTATTTTTATAATTTTTTTGTTTGCTGTTCACAAGCAATACTGATTGCGCTGTGCATAACATTTGGTAACTGGTATTTGTCGCCACTATTGCTATAATAGATGCCAAGCTACAGTGAATTATATCTTATAGCTTGTGAATATTTGGTTAATAAAGGCTGACAAAGTCAAGTGTTTGGCTTTTGAGCCAAGAGCAAGAAAAGAATAATAGTTAATTTTGGATTCATAATAATACGTGATACTGTGTTCAGCAATACAATGTATTAATCGATAAAATTCATTTCAAACAATAAACTCAGCCAATTTAGCCAGCTATTTTATAGGGTTTTTTGCGTGTTAAAAATAGCGTAAAATTCAGTTTCCATAAAATAACAGCTAAAACAGCAAGGATAAAATAACTATGTCAAAGATTACTTTACCAGACTTACCATATGCAAAAGATGCTTTAGAACCGCACATCAGTGCTGAAACTTTAGAGTTCCATCATGATAAGCATCACAATGCATACGTGACTAAGCTTAACGAGTTGCTACCAGGTTCTGGTCTAGAAGACAAAACGTTGTCAGAAATCATCGTAGCAATAGCTAAAGACGACAGCAAGCAAGGGATGTTTAACCAAGCAGCCCAAGTGTGGAACCACACGTTCTACTGGAATTGCATGACGCCAACTAACGGCGGTGGCGAACCTACTGGCGATCTAAAAGCTAAAATCGAAGAAGACTTCGGCAGCTATGACAAGTTCCGTGAAGAGTTCAAAAACGCAGCATTGACTCAGTTCGGTTCTGGTTGGGCATGGCTAGTCGCTGATAAAGTCGGTGGCAAATTGTCTATCGCCAAAACAGCTAACGCTGACACGCCACTTGCACATGACCAAATCGCGGTATTGACTTGCGATGTATGGGAACATGCGTACTACATCGATTATCGTAACCGTCGTCCTGACTATGTTGATACGTTCCTAGACAAACTAGTGAACTGGGACTACGCAAACGCAAAATATAAAGGTCAAGATGCTGGTGTTGAAGAGTAATCTTTAACGACTAAGATTTTGATTAATAAAAAAGGACGCTGAGAGGCGTCCTTTTTTTTGTTTGAAATTTGACTAAAAGTAACTAAAAGTAACTACCAGTACTCAGCGCCAAGAATCTGAGTATCAGTAAGGTACTTGTCTGAGGTATCAATTATCTCAGTAGCTTTATCAATTATACTTTCAATTATTTTCTGCTCTTTTCTATCTAAATAATGTTTGGTAATAACGGTTTCGTAATGAGCAGGATAATGTAGCGTTGCCGAATAATGAATACATATCTTGCTCTCTTCACATGAAAGGATAAGCTCTAAACCAGTCTCGCCCTCTGATCCGCTAAGATATAAAAACTTTCCTAAAGAGTATTTTTGAATATATTGAGCATCTTGCCATTGAACTCTTGAAGAACCATCACCCTGACCGACCGAAGATAAAGAAGATATTCTATTTAAAGGCGCTTCAAAGAAGTAATCAACTAGACTTGAACGTTTGCTGACTTTAAAGTTAAAATTTATTTCACGGGTTTCATGATCTGAGTAACGATCGGTTAAAATGCCTTCTATAACATAGGACTTCAAAATTTCAGAAGGACGCTTGTCGTACCAGCCATTAAGATCGGAATGAGGCGGTTGCCATAATATGAGTGCTTGTCCATCTTGAGTAAAATCTTCGTTTTCTTCGAGTTTTATAGGATATGTTTTTCCAACTTCTGGTAGTAAATCCTCTAGCTCGATAGTATCTTCCCAACTTGCATCCCAACATAACTTTGACCATTGCATCGTTTGTAAAAGCTGAATAGCTTTTGCTTGCTCATGATCTGGTTCTTTATGAGACCGAAAAAAACCAATTAAATTCGCTAGTCTTATCGACATTACAGCACCTCAAACCCAAACTTACCCAACGCCTCTCTCAGCATCGCAATATTATAATAAGCATGCGCGTTGACCGTATTTTGGAAGAAAACATATAACGTATCAAAATGCTGACGCTGATTGGCAATCGCTTGCGCCCAGTCCTGCATCTCCGCTTCGCTATAACGATAATCATGACGGTCAGCGGCACTCATCGCATCCCACCAGTTTAGATTATTGCCATGCATACGCAGATAGCCCGTGCGCTGAGTGAATATCAATCGTGATGGTGGAAGACCGCTGATTTTGGGGTAATCGACGCTACACCAAATCAAGCCTTGTTTAACAAAACTATCAACCACTTGCGGGGTATGCCAGCCATTATGGCGAAACTCAACGGCTAGTGGATAATCTTGAAACCAGCTGACAAGGTTTGCCAGATATAGACGATGCTCGCGGGTACGGTCAAAGCCATGTGGGAATTGCAGCAGTAATGGCGCGAGCGCATTGGCTTCGATCAGTGGTGTGAGGGCAGTAAGAAACGCTTGCGCGTGATCGCTAGTGCCCTTACGCGCATGAGTAAAGTCTTGATGCAGCTTGACCGCGAACTTCAACTCACTGTCTGCTTGCACATAGGCTTTATCGACCATACCTGCAAAGGCTTTTTGTCCAATGGGTGCGTAAAAAGTACTATTAATCTCAACTGCGCCGTATTGTTTGGCGTATTCACGTAAAAAGTCCGTTTTTTTGGTACCCGTTGGATAAAGCGTACCGAGTAAATCGGTATCGCTATAACCGCCAGTACCGAGGTAAATACGCGGAGTAGGGGCACTATCCATGTTGATCACCCTTTGCTGTTTTCAATGATTAAAAGATTGGGCGTGTTGTTTCTAAGCTTATTTCTTATTTGTCTATTTCTTACGTGCCCAAAGCCATTCGATAAGTGCCATCAGCGCATCAGTGTCTGAGCTGTCGTCAAGCTCACGAGAAATGGCTGCACGCCCGTCATCAAATAGTGATTGCGCATAGCTGGTTGCCTGCTCAACGCCCATCAATTTTACATAGGTAGATTTGTCTAATTTTTCATCGCTGCCAGCAGGTTTGCCAAGCGTATCGGTACTGGTGGTGACGTCTAAAATATCGTCTTGTACCTGAAAGGCTAGACCTATATGCTGCGCACACTCTTGTAGAGCCATGCGCTGCGGAGCCGTCGCGCCAGCACAGATACCGCCCATCAACATCGCCGCTTCAATTAATGCGCCGGTTTTATCACGGTGAATGGCTTCTAAATCATCTTGTGAGATGTCGTTACTGGCTTCAGCATTAAGGTCAAGCATTTGACCCGATACCATGCGCCGTGCACGCGGGGCAAAGATAGCAAATAACTGACTTGCGATAGCTGAATCAAAAGGCGCAAAGGTTGGCAGCTCCGCAGTCAATACTTCAAAAGCAAGCGTCTGTAATACGTCACCAGCGAGCAGGGCGGTCGATTCTTCAAAGACGATATGAGCGGTTGGTTGACCACGGCGCAGCTCGTCATCGTCCATACATGGCAAGTCATCATGCACCAGCGAATAAGTATGCAGCAGCTCCACCGCCAACGCTGCACGGCGGCACATATCATAATCTGAGTCGTTTTCTAACAAAGATGCCAAGGCATTGTCTTTATCGGTGATTGTGTCATTATGTCTATAAGTGCTGGAAAAAGCGCTGGCAACCAGTAGCGGACGTACCAATTTCCCTGTACCTGTCATTACGTAGCGGCAAGCGTCAAGCAGCGGGCTTGGCAGCTCAGCATAATCAAATAACACTTCGATATCTTTGGCTAATTGCGCGCGCACCTCATGGTGAAACTGCTCTGTGCTATTAAAAGGGATAAAGCTAATAGGAACAACGCTCGACGTAGAAGAAACAGACATAACCCAACCTTCTATCAGGTGAATAATAAAAATATCGTTAGTGTAACATGATAGATTATATTCCTTATGCCACATGCATAATCCCTAATGTATTTTTTAAAGTTGTATATTAAAAATAGAAGGTTTGATATCAAAAGCAGAAAGCTTAATATGAAAAACGGCATGAAATAATGCAACAAGCCCTCGTTACGCATTGGCGATTTAACTTAGTGGTTAAATATGTTTTGATAAGAGGCTGCATTTAAAGGTTAATCACCACGGTCTGATTCCAGTATACAAACAATCACTTAAGGCAGATTGCTAGTCAGGTAAAGGGCTGCTGTGGATTTAAGAGTGACTTGCGAGTATGGTATTAGCTTGTGACAGTCGGGGGCATAATCCCCTACACTAATTGGCGTGAAATTGGTCTAGCGATTGATAACTGAGGTTTTACACCATTTATCAATCGAGAAATGACTATAAGACCAAATCTCAGTCAATAGCGACAATAGTAGTAATATAATATAAGTACATAGAACACCAGTACATAGCTATAAAGGTACAGGCATAAGCGCTAGATAATAAAGATATCTTCACCGTTTAATTTGGCTCACTTTTATCACCATTATCACAATGACGTCATTATTGTTGATTAGGATGAAAGGGCAGATTAGCGGTGCTATTACCCATTTTTCTAACAATAACTGGCTATTTATTTTAATTTTAAAACGTAGCTTTCGTTATATAGCAAGGAGTTCCAAATGGTATACCAAGGAAATCGCATTACGGTGACAATGCTAGAGGATGGCATCGCCAACATGCAATACAACGCCGAAAATGAGAGCGTGAACAAGTTTGACACTGAGACCAATAAGCAGTTTGCTGAAGTCGTTAATGCGTTAGAAAAAGCAGATGACATTAAAGGCTTAATCGTCACGTCAAGCAAAGGCGTCTTTATTGCTGGTGCGGACATCACAGAGTTTGTGGCTTCTTTTAAGCAATCAGAAGAAGAAATCAAAGATTGGGTTATTAATATCAATGACGCCTTCAATCGCTTTGAAGATTTGCCTTTCCCGAAAGTAGCTGCTATCAATGGCGCAGCGCTTGGCGGTGGTTGTGAGATGACCTTAGTTTGTGAATACCGCGTCATGAGCGACAAAGCCATCATCGGTTTACCAGAAACTCAATTGGGAATCTTCCCAGGCTTTGGTGGTACGGTTCGTAGTACGCGTGTCATTGGTATTGATAATGCGCTTGAGCTGATTGCGACTGGTACACCAAAGAAAGCACTCGATGCACTAAAACTAGGCTTGGTTGATGCGACTGTTGCTGCTGATGACTTGCAAGATGCTGCCATTGATTTGGTCAAAAAATGTATCTCAGGTGAGCTTGATTGGCAAGCGAAACGAGAAGAAAAGCTCGTTCCTGTTAAGCTAAATCAGCTTGAGCAAGCGATGGCGTTCAATAGTGCAAAAGGTATGATCTTTGCCAAAGCCAATCCTAAGCAATATCCTGCGCCAGCACTTGCTATCGCTGCTATCGAAAAACACGTTAACTTACCACGTGATAAAGCGATTGAAGTAGAAGCGGCAGGTTTTGCAAAAGCGGCGAAAACCCCACAAGCAGAAAGCTTGGTTGGTTTATTCTTAAGCGATCAGTTGGTTAAAAAGTTAGCCAAACAGCACAGCAAAAAAGCACATGAAATCAATGAAGCGGCAGTACTAGGCGCTGGTATCATGGGCGGCGGTATCGCTTATCAAGCAGCCAGCAAAGGCTTGCCAATCATCATGAAAGACATCAAGTCTGAGCAATTAGACCTTGGTATGGGTGAAGCCAGCAAGTTACTTGGCAAAATGGTCGATCGCGGCAAAATGACCCCAGCAAAAATGGGCGAAACGTTAAGTCGTATCCGCCCAACGCTAAACTATGGTGATTTTGCTGAAACTGATATCGTCATCGAAGCAGTTGTAGAAAATCCAAACGTGAAGCGTGCGGTACTAAAAGAAGTTGAAGGCTTGGTTAAAGACGATTGTATCCTAGCGTCAAACACCTCAACGATTTCTATTACTTTCTTGGCGGAAGCGCTTGAGCGTCCAGAAAACTTCGTTGGTATGCATTTCTTTAACCCAGTAAACCGTATGCCGCTAGTAGAAGTTATTCGCGGTGAAAAATCTTCTGAAGAAGCTATTTCAACGACCGTTGCTTTGGCCACAAAAATGGGCAAAGTGCCTGTCGTCGTGAATGACTGCCCAGGTTTCTTGGTAAACCGTGTATTGTTCCCATACTTTGGTGCCTTTGACTTGCTACTTAAACAAGGTGCTGATTTTGCTCATGTCGATAAAGTCATGGAAAAATTCGGCTGGCCGATGGGTCCTGCCTATCTAATCGACGTGGTCGGTTTGGATACTGGCGTACACGGTGCTGAAGTGATGGCAGAAGGTTTCCCTGACCGCATGAAGCCTGATTATAAAGGCGCGATTGAGCTTTTATATGAAAACAAACGCTTAGGCCAGAAAAACGGCGTTGGTTTCTATAAGTATGAAATGGACAAGCGCGGCAAGCCAAAGAAAGTGGCTGATGAAGCGACTTATGAGCTATTAAAAACCACGACTGATAGCGACAAGCAAACGTTTGAAGATCAAGCGATCATCGACCGCACTATGCTGGCTTTCTGTAATGAAACCGTACGTTGCCTAGAAGACAATATCGTCAGCACGCCGTCAGAAGCCGATATGGCGATGATTATGGGCGTTGGTTTCCCGCCGTTCCGCGGTGGACCTTGCCGTTATATCGACCAAATGGGTCTAGATAATTACTTGGCATTGTGTGAAAAATACGCATACCTTGGCAAAGCCTATGAAGCCCCGCAAAAAATTCGCGATATGGCAGCAGCAGGCGAGACCTTTTACGCTATCGCGTAATAGGCAGTCATTACTAGGATGAAGTGCAGTACACATGCTCGATAAGATGATTGGTAATTTATTTATTATCAATAACCTTCTAAATTAGATAGGCGAGCATTACGGTACTGCCACTGACAATAAAAATTGAAAAGGAAGATAGTATGACAATTTTAAGTCCAAAAGACGTGGTCATCGTAGATGGTGTACGCTCAGCAATGGGTAAAACTAAAAACGGTATGTTCCGTCATGTCCGTGCTGATAGCATGTCTGCTGAATTGGTACGTGCATTGGTTGAGCGTAACGATTTCGATCCACGTGACGTCGAAGACATCATCTGGGGTTGTGTCAATCAGACTCTAGAGCAAGGTTTAAACATCGGTCGTAACATCGGTCTGCTGGCTGGTATCCCAAAGACTGCGGGCGGTCAAACCGTTAACCGTCTATGTGGTTCTTCTATGCAGGCGCTACACACTGCCGCTGCTCAAATCATGACCGGTCAAGGTGATGTATTCATCATCGGTGGTGTTGAGCACATGGGTCACGTCGGCATGATGCATGGCGTTGATCTGAATCCTGAAGCA
The DNA here is from genome assembly GCF_904846475.1 of Psychrobacter sp. LFX-11D. Taxonomy (NCBI): domain Bacteria; kingdom Pseudomonadati; phylum Pseudomonadota; class Gammaproteobacteria; order Moraxellales; family Moraxellaceae; genus Psychrobacter; species Psychrobacter sp. LFX-11D. The sequence goes on along the minus strand of NZ_CAJHAV010000009.1, from coordinate 114,982 downwards.
TCAAAGCACTATGCAAAAGCCTCAAACATGATGGGCTTGACCGCTGAAATGCTAGGTCGTATGAACAACATCACCCGTGAAGAGCAAGATGCCTTTGGTCTTGAGTCGCATCGCCGTGCATGGGCTGCGACCACCGAAGGTCGTTTTGACAATGAAATCATCGGTATCGAAGGTCATGACGAAGCGGGTCGCTTGCAACTATGTACTGTTGATGAAGTGATTCGCCCTGATGCCACGATGGAGCAAATGCAAAAGCTACGTCCAGCCTTTGATCCAGTAGGCGGTACGGTGACTGCTGCTACCTCATCTGCATTATCTGATGGTGCGTCAGCGATGCTAATTATGAGCGCGCAAAAAGCCAAAGAACTAGGTCTAAAGCCACGTGCTCGCATTCGTAGCATGGCAATTGCTGGTTGTGATGCCGCTATCATGGGCTACGGTCCAGTACCTGCAACGCAAAAAGCACTTAAGCGTGCTGGCATGAGCATCGATGATATGCAAACCATCGAGCTAAATGAAGCGTTCGCAGCGCAAGGTCTATCAGTATTAAAAGCATTGAACCTGACTGATAAGCAAGACATCGTCAACATCAATGGTGGCGCAATTGCGCTAGGACATCCACTAGGCTGTTCTGGTGCTCGTATCACGGTAACTTTGCTAAATGCGATGGAGCAATCAGATACTGAAATCGGTCTAGCAACGATGTGTATCGGTCTTGGTCAAGGTATCGCGACTATTATTGAGCGTGTTTAAGCCTATAGTATTGCAATAATTTTAAAATAGTTAAGCGCTTTAATATGAACCCCTAGTTATCATAACTGGGGGTTTTTGTATTTATAGATCATAGTGGTTTACTTAGAATAAAAAGGTCATAAGTTGTTACTATCGCTTATCTCCATTGACGCATTCGCTAAACTGTGACTAAATAAGAGAGTAATTAATCATTATAATTTTAAGTCTGATATTCATTCTAAATCAGTTTAGAGCCGTCAGCTTCAGCCGTACAAGGAGTGTACTATGTCCACCATGATTACTGATCGTACCTACCGTATTGACCGTGAAAATACCCAAGCGATGATAATCGACGTCCAAGAACGTCTGACTCCGCATATCTATGATCATGAAAATATTCTCAAAAAAATAACGACTTTGATTAAAGGTCTGCAAGCGCTTGACGTTCCCATTATGCTTAATGAGCAATATAAAAAGGGCTTAGGCGAAACATTGCCTGAAATTTGTGAGTTATTAGAAGGCGATAATGCCAAAGGTTTTGAAAAAGTCACCTTTAGTGCCTGCGACAATGACGATTCATGGAATCATCTTGCACAGCAGAATCGAAGCATCATTTTATTATTCGGCGTAGAAGCACATGTCTGCGTGCTACAAACCGCGCTTGATTTGCTAGATAATGGCATGCAGCCCGTCATCATTGGTGATGCCGTCGGTTCGCGTTTTCCGTATGATAAAAAGCAAGCAATTCGCCGTATTCGCCGTGCTGGCGGGGTGATTACCACGGTTGAAACCATTCTGTTTGAGCTTTGCCGCAGTAGCAAAGACCCTGCTTTTAAAACCATTAGTAACTTGATTAAATAGTCTTTTCACTCGATTTAAAATAAAATAGCGCTTACTAACATAAGCGTTATTTTATTTTTATGGTAACGCTAATTAACGATAGGTTAACGTCTTCTTTTATAGCGTTTATAAAATGTATAATAATTGCTTATGCGTAAAGGTAAAATGAAGCGCTATACATTAGTAGAAAAATTAAGAGAATATTTATGTCATCAGCTAATTCCATGTCATTTACTAACCCAACGCTTGCCTCAAACATTGATATAGATCATGTCACTCATTATCTGTTAGAGCTGGATGCGCTTAAACGGGTAAATCGCCGCAGTTACGTGACAGGTACGACTCGTCTAGAAAACTCAGCCGAACATTCTTGGCATCTCGCTATGGCATGTTGGTCAATCGCTGAATTGTTTGAACTTGATGTCAATCATGAAAAGTTACTAAAGCTGGCGCTAGTACATGACTTAGGCGAGATTGATGCCGGTGATACTTTTTTATATGCCGATACACGCACTGATGCGCACGTTGAAGAGCGAGCTGGCATTGCGCGCTTACAAGCTGAGCATGGTAATGGCATTAAAGATTTAAATGAGATTTGGGAAGAACAGGAAACTGGCAGCAGCAAAGAAACCCAGCTGCTGAAAGTGGTTGATCGCTTGTTGCCGTTTTTGCTTAATTTAAATACCAACGGAAAAACGTGGCTTGAGTCTAGCGTTACGCGCTCGCAAGTAGCTGGCGCGCATGCCTTTATTAAAGACAGCTTTCCGAGTATTTATGAGTGGCAGGCACGGCAGATTGAATTTGCCACCGCGCAGGGCTGGTTGATTGATGGTTAAATTTATAGCAGTATCGCATTACTAAAAGCGTGTATTTTTTATTTTGAATGGACTATGTTTTAAACGGACCATCGTGTGCGATAAAGAAAATGCTATTTAAAATGTCATTTATTACTACCAGCATCCGTGGTTTGCTGGACGATTTTTTCTACTTGCATAAAATTTGTATGCCGCACATCTTTGCCGCTGGTGCAAAAAATAACCAGCTCAGCAATGTTTTTAGCATGATCGCCCACACGTTCTAGGGCGCGCAATACCCAAAGTATATTCATCACTCTGGACACGTGGCGGCTGTCTTCCATAATATAGGTCAGCAAGGCTCGAGTGGCAGATTGATACTCTTCATTAACCGCCACATCACTTTGCAATACCGAAAATGCCTGCTGAGGATTCATATGCGAGAAGGCGTCAATCGCATCAAGTAGCATCACGTGCACCTTATTGGATAAATGCTGAACCTCTGAATATCCTCTTGGAGAAGCGCCGTCTTTAATTAATTTGCAGGCCATACGAGCGATTTTTTCGGCTTCATCACCCACACGTTCAAAGTCAACAATACCTTTGCTAACCGCCATCACTAAACGCAAGTCATTTGCTGCGGGTTGGCGCTTGGTGACTAACAAAATGATTTGCTCATCGATTTTAATATCTAGCTGATTAATCAGCTGGTCGTCTGCAATCACTTTTTTCGCGGTCGCTTCATCTGCAGCTATCAAAGCGCGGGTTGCAACCATGACTTGCTCTGCTGCCATGTAACCCATTTGCATAAACAGCTCAATCACATCATGTAAGTCATTATCAAAACCCTTTGATAAATGTTTTTGCGTTATTAGCATGGCGGCTTCCTTATTCTTGTAGATTTAAATAGGATATAAGCATAAAAAATACATCTATAGTCAATCCACTACAAATCAAACACAGTGCTACTGGGATAAGTTTTGCGCCGCCTCTGTCTGCGTAGGCACAGCAAGCAAGAAAAATTTATCCTAGTAGCGCGTTATAATATTTGTACTTATTGTATTTAGGACTGACTATATTTATACAAACTGTTTTAACCATAGCGACCAGTAATATAGTCTTCAGTCGCCTTTTGAGCGGGGTTGGTAAATATCTGATCCGTCTCACCCATCTCTACCATATCGCCCAAATACATATAGGCGGTATAGTCAGAGACGCGTGCCGCTTGCTGCATATTGTGGGTAACGATAGCAATCGTATAGTCGTTTTTTAAATCGGTAATGAGCTCTTCAATTGCGCCTGTCGAGATAGGGTCGAGCGCTGAGGTTGGCTCATCTAGGAGCAGTACTTCAGGTTTTGTCGCCACACCGCGAGCGATACAAAGACGTTGTTGTTGACCACCGGATAACGACAATCCTGATGCACGAAGTTTGTCCTTTACCTCAACCCATAAAGCCGCCTTTTTGAGTGCCCATTCGACACGATTATCCATCTCAGCTTTGCTTAGCTTCTCGTAGAGGCGTACGCCAAATGCCACGTTGTCATAGATGGACATTGGAAATGGCGTCGGTTTTTGAAAGACCATGCCGACTTGTGCGCGTAGCAAGTTCACATCGATGTCTTTGCCCAAGATATTTTTGCCATCGAGGTTGATATTACCTTCTGCACGCATACCGGGATATAGATCATACATACGATTAAACGTACGTAATAGTGTGGATTTACCGCAACCTGAAGGCCCGATAAAGGCAGTCACTTTTTTGTCTGGAATATCAATATTAATATTTTTTAGCGCTTGAAAGTCACCATAATAGAAATTGAGATCTCGAATACTCATCTTGGCAGGCGGCATATGCTGAGGGATATCGGCTACTGTTTGCTGAGTCAAAAAGGCACTGTCAGGCTGCTGCCCTTGATGCTTCTGACTTCCTTGATCTATATTGGAAAATGATTGACCAAATAAACCACGTTGGCTGACGTTTTGCTTATTCTCTTGTTTAACCGCTTTTCTTTCTAGTAAGTCTGTCATCATCATATCCAATTATTTTAGAATGTTGTCAATATAGGTGCTGAACATAAGTGCTAAACGTGCGCTATAAATTGGCTGCTTAGTCAATTCTTAAATCAGCTATCTTGTATGATCTTTACCGCCAATAAAGCGCGCGAGAATATTGACTATCAGTACTGTCATGGTAATCAGTAATGCTGCCGCCCATGCCAATGCATGCCAGTTGTCATAAGGGCTCATGGCAAACTGATAAATAGTGTTCGGTAAGTTTGCCATCGGTTGGCTCATATCGGTACTAAAATACTGATTATTTAACGCAGTAAATAGTAACGGCGCGGTCTCGCCAGTGATACGGGCAAATGCCAATAGCACCCCTGTAGTCAGACCTGCTTTAGCCGCTTTAAGCGTGACCGTGCTGATCAGCTTCCACTTTGGCGTACCGAGTGCATACGCCGCTTCACGTAAAGTATTTGGTACCAGATTGAGCATATTCTCAGTGGTGCGCACGACAATTGGAATCACAATCAAAGCAAGCGCAACTGCACCAGCCCAGCCGGAGAAGCTTTGACCTTTCACCATCAATGCATAAACAAAAAGACCAATCACGATAGAGGGCGCTGACAGCAAGATATCGTTTAAAAAGCGAGTAACTTTACCCAACAAGCTGCCTTGTGAGAACTCCGCTAAATAGATGCCCGCCATCATTCCAATCGGCGTACCAATCGCGAGACCTAACAAGGCGATCATCAATGAACCAATAATAGCGTTACGCAAACCGCCGTCGCCCATAGGCGGTGGTGTATCTGCCATAAATACCGGCATCTCGATTAACCCTTGAAAACCCTCAACAAAAAGCGTCAGCAAAATCCATGTCAGCCAGAACAAACCAAAAGCGATGGCTGAGATGGCAAAACCAAGCCCCAATCTATTGATCAGGCGACGCTTATGATATAAACGCTTGTTGTAGCGGTCTTCAAAGCGTGAAGTCGGCTGGCTGGTTTGGTCGTTATTAGTCGTGACAGTCGCTAAAGTCATTAGGCGTTTGTCCTTTGTTGGTCGAAGGATTGGGTTAAGTGGTTGATTAACATGCTTGCTTTATAACGGGATATTGGCGCTACTTAGTGACCGGCTTTTTGGTCGATACGCATAAGCATTAGCTTAGAGATGGACAAGACAATAAAAGTAATAACAAATAGGATTAAACCCAAATGTAGTAGGGATGCCAAATGCAATTCACTTGATGCTTCGGCAAATTCATTAGCGAGCGCAGAGGTAATCGTTACCCCGGAAGTAAACAGACTTGGGCTGATATTAAAGGCATTACCGATTAAGAAAGTCACAGCCATCGTCTCGCCCAATGCGCGTCCAAGCCCTAAAATCACGCCACCGACCACGCCAGCTTTAGTATAAGGTAAGATAATTTTGAACATCACTTCCCACGTCGTCGCACCCATGCCATACGCAGATTCTTTTAATAAATCAGGCACTACAGAAAAAACATCCCGCATGGTGGCGGCAATAAAAGGAATAATCATAATTGCCAGTACCAAGGAGGCGGTAAACATGCCAAGCCCCATCGGTGCACCAGTGAATACTTGCCCGATAATAGGCAGAGGACCGATGTTTTCAATCAACCATGGCTGAATGTGTTCGCTAAAATACGGCGCAAAGACAAACAAACCCCACATGCCATAAATAATAGAAGGAATACCTGCCAACAGCTCAATGGCGATGCCCAATGGCTTTTTTAAGAAGTTAGGGCACAGTTCGGTCAAAAAGATAGCAATACCAAAGCTCACTGGCACAGCAATAGCGATTGCAATAAGGGAGGTGACAATCGTACCGTAAATAGGTGCAAGCGCCCCGTATTGATCGTTCACTGTATCCCAGTTATTGCTGGTATAAAATCCCAGTCCAAATTCAGTGATACTGGGCCAAGCGCCCACGATTAATGAGAGCAGGATGCCACCAAGTGACAATAGCACCAAGATTGCAAATGCTTTAGTCGCATTGACAAAGATAGCATCGTAACGTTTTTGTTTAGCCAGTTGGGACCTTAAATCATTCATAAGTGTCTCAGCGTTGAATAGAATCAAGTCAAAATAGTAAAAGAGTCAAAATAGTAAAAGAGGTTTTATCACAACAAACTTAAAAAAATCTTTAAATTTTCTGTGATAAAACCTCTCAAACCCCTACCGGAGAATAGTGGTTTGAGAGGTTGGCTCGACAGTGATTATGCAATCACTAGGATAAACAGGTTACTGTGCAGGCTTATAGACAGGTTGGCCGTCGCTGCCTTTGACCTCACTCCATTTTGCTTTAAATAAGGCAACCGCAGTATCAGAGAACGGTACGTAATCAAGCGCCATAGCGTCGTCATCACCTTGCGCATAAGCCCAGTCAAAGAACTTCAATACACCAGCGACTTGTTTGGCATCTTGTGGCTGCTTATGTACTAAGATAAAAGTGGCTGCGGCGATTGGCCAAGCTTGCGCTGTTTCAGAGTTGGTAATGACTTTATAAAAGCCTTCTTGCTGTGACCAATCGATGTCACCTGCTGCTGCAAAGGTTTTGGCAGAAGGTTGTACGACATTGCCCGCAGCATTTTTCAGGGCAACGTGTGCCATACCGTTTTGCTTAGCGTAAGCGTATTCAACATAGCCGATAGAGTTTTTCATACGCGTGACATAGCTCGACACACCTTCATTACCTTTACCACCCGCACCGGTAGCCGACGTTGGCCATTTAACGGTCTTATCGACGCCTACACTGTCATTCCAATCGCTTGACACTTTGGCTAGATAATCAGTGAAGTTAAAGGTTGTACCAGAACCATCTGAGCGAAACACTGTGGTAATGGCAGCGTCTGGTAATTTAAGCTCAGGATTCATAGCCGCGATTGCAGGGTCGTTCCATTTACTAATTTTACCCAGATAAATATCAGCAAGCATTTTGCCATCGAGCTTTAACTGACCGGGCTCAATACCATCGATATTAACAATAGGGACCACGCCACCGATGACGCTTGGGAACTGTATCAGACCGGCTTCGTTCAACTCTTCTGGTGTCATCGGCGCATCAGATGCCCCAAAATCTACGGTCTTAGCAACGATTTGCTTGATACCACCCGATGAGCCAATAGACTGATAGTTCACTTGACCACCTGTGGCTTTATTGTAGGCATCTGACCACTTAGCATAGATAGGCTGTGGAAAAGAAGCACCAGCACCGGTAATACTCATCGATGCACTTTCAGCTGAGCTAGCACTAGCGTCGCTACTCACAGCAGTGTTTGATGGTGCTGTTGTGGCTGCTTCGTCGGTTTTATCGCTCTCGTTGTTGCTAGTCGTTTGGTTACAAGCGGCTAATGTCAAAGTGCTAGCGATTGCTACTGCCATGAATGAATAACGCATTATTTCTCCTAAAATTAATCAATTTTGAGTATCAAGCATTTATAAATAACAATGACAATGGTTTTCTGGGGTTTGCTGAAATGATGCTCTGCGGTTAATAAGGAGATTGTGCCAAATAAATATGACAGTTTGATGACATAAAGCCTTACTATCACAAAAAACGACTGAAAAAAGACAGTGTTAAAAAAACATAAGAAAGGAGTGGGCACAAAAAAAGCATAGGCAGTATTCTGATTACTGTCTATGCTCATTTTTTTCAATATTACTTATTACACAAGTTTTTTACTTAGATAAATGGTATTAGGTTTTAGCGCTACCCAACAGTTGCCCCATTTGAACGATTGAGCCATGCTGCATGGTATCTTGCCAATCCGTTTTTGCTGCTTTTGGCAGTACTACAATTGCGGTTGAACCTAAATAAAAACGACCAAGCTCGTCACCTTTTTTAAAGCTCATATCATGGCCTACTTCTTGAATATCATCGGTACGGCTAATTTTACCCGTCGCGACCGTCTCAATCCCAGCGACAATCATTGCACCGACCATCACTACCGCCGCTTTACCATAGGCGGTATCAAACAGACAGACGAGGCGCTCGTTACGAGCAAACAAATCCGGTACATTAGCAGCCGTGGTATTATTGACCGAAAATAGTGTACCAGGTACATAGCGGGTCTTGGTTAATATACCGTCAAATGGCATATGCACACGGTGATAGTTGCTTGGAGCAAGATAGACCGTAGCAAAACTACCATCCGCAAAATAATCGCCATCTGCGCTATCAGCTAAGAGCTGACCGATATCATAGTCACGACCTTTGGCTTGCAGTAGCTTATGGTCATGAATCTGCCCAAGCTGCGAAATCATGCCATCCGCAGGACTAACAATACCATTGATACTGGCATCGATAATACGGGCATTGTCTTGGAGCTCACGAGTAAAGAAATCATTAAAGCTCTCATAAGCGTTTAGGCTTTGACGCTCATATTCATCTAAGCTAACATCATACGCTTTGGCAAAACTGCGGATAAACGTACGCTTAACCCAAGGGTGGCGACTGGCAGCTAAGCGCCCTGCGACTTTACTGATTTTTTGCTGCGGGACAAATTGCTGTAAGGTAGTAAATACATTCATAATAGATGACCAAAGTAGGGATTAGAAATAGTTATTAAAATAAAAAGTTGTATTAAAAAATCATAGATAGGCAGTTTTATAGCTAGATTTATTTATAAACATAATCATAAGTACCTGCACTGATAATTGTATTTTACCATGGTCCGCAGCAGACTGTATGACCATAATCGTTAAAGGAAGTAAGCAATGAGAGCTCTTATTCAGCGAGTCAAATATGCCAGCGTCAGCGTTGATGGGCAGGAGGTTGGTGCTATTGAGCAAGGTGTGCTGGCATATATCGGCTTGGGCCACGATGATAACCTACAAAGCGCCCAGCGGATGATTGATAAAATCTTGACTTATCGACTCTTTGAAAATGATGACGATCCAGCCAAATACGGTAAACTCGATAAAAATATCCAGCAAGTCGGTGGTGGGCTATTATTGGTCTCACAATTTACTCTGATGGCAAAGACGGATAAAGGTCGCCGCCCTGACTTTGGTAGCGCAATGGCTCCTGATATGGCACAAGCTTTATTTGCACAATTGGTTGATTACGCAAAGACGCAGTATTTAACGGTTGCAACGGGTCAGTTTGGCGCTGATATGCAAGTGTTGAGTGTCAATGATGGACCATTAAACTTTTTATTAGAAGTGCATTAAGTCATTAGCATGGCTACTAAGTATTATAAATTTAAGAGTAAATGTCATTAAGCTGTCATAATTAAGCCCTTTAATAAAGAAACGCTTATTTGCGTTTGTTACTGCTTTTATAAACGCTATTTTGTCCTCTAACATTAAGAATACATTATGTCTAAAGAGCAAATTTTGATTGTTGAAGATGAAGACGCCATTCGGGAAATGGTCGTCATGACCCTAGAGATGGCAGGCTTTGATAGTTTGCAGGCAGCGGATGTGTCAGAGGCGCACCAACAAGTGGTCGATCATCGTCCAGCGCTGATTTTATTGGACTGGATGTTACCCGGTGATAAAAGTGGTATCGATTTTTGCCGTATGCTAAAAAGCGATACCCTGCTCGCCGAGATACCGGTTATTATGTTGACCGCCAAAAGTGAAGAAGACAGTAAAGTGCATGGTCTTGATGCAGGCGCTGATGATTATATGACCAAGCCGTTCTCGACCCGTGAGCTTATCTCAAGAATCAAAGCGGTATTGCGACGTAGTAACGCGCTAAGCGGCGACAAACCTATTAATATAGGCAGGCTAACTTTAGATGCCAAAAGCCAACGCTTTATGGTGGGTGATGACATTATCGATATGGGTCCGACAGAATATCGCTTATTGGCGTTTTTTATGAGCCATCCTGAGCGCGCTTATACCCGTGCTCAGCTGCTCGATCAAGTATGGGGCGGTAACGTCTACATCGAAGATAGAACCATTGATGTTCACGTAAAGCGTTTGCGCACATTACTACGTCCACATGATTGTGATACATTGATACAAACGGTACGCGGTACAGGTTATCGATTTTCTAGCCGTATCGAAAAAGGGTAATCGCTAGTAATATGAATATTGTATAGTGTCACCTTTTAATAGTGTCGCCTTTTATCGGGAGCGGCCAATAGTAGAAAAATTATAAAAAATAATGGATAAATAAAAATGCCTATCCAAGATAATGAGCAAGGTGCCACAAATCAACTTAAAAAAATCAGAAGTGCTTTACGAGCATTACGTGATGCTGTGATTTTGCTCAATGACGATGATGGACTTGAATGGTGGAACCAAGCGGCGCAGGATTTATTATTGTTGCAATCCTCAGATAAAGGCAGGCGTATTTTTGAATTCATTAAAGTGCCTGAATTTATTAAGTATTATCAGGAAGCAACAATGATTAATATCGATGCCGATGCCGATGCCGACGAGAGTGTGCATATCGTCTCTTGGCAAGACCCAAATCGTTATTTAAAGTGTGAGCTGACGCCATTTGGCGATGAAAAACTACTGATCATTTATGATGTGACCCGCTTGCAGCATTTAGAAGCGATGCGCCGCGACTTTGTGGCCAATGTCTCGCATGAGCTACGTACACCATTGACGGTCTTGATGGGATATCTGGAGAATTTTTCTGATCAGCCAGATATGCCTGCGAATTGGCGTCGCGGTTTTGAGCTGATGACTCAGCAAACGGCACGCATGAATAGGGTGGTCAATGACTTATTACTACTGTCTCGTATCGAAATCGAAGAAACCCATGCGTTTAATGAAATCGATATGACCAAGCTGCTCACTCATGTCTATGATGATGCACAGGCGTATAATCAAGAATATAAGCATACGATTCACTTGCATATTGATACCTATGACGGGCTATATGGCTCAGAGATGTACCTAAATAGCGCACTGTCCAATCTAGTGATTAACGCGATTAAATACACACCAAAAGGTGGCAATATCTCTATTAGTTGGACTAAGACTGCTGAAGGCTGCAGATTTGCTGTTGAAGATAATGGTATCGGTATCGCACCAAAGCATCTTGCCCGTTTAACTGAGCGTTTTTATCGCGTTGACAGCGGGCGCAGCCGAGCAACAGGTGGTACGGGGCTTGGACTGGCGATTGTAAAACATGTCTTATATCAGCACGAAGCGAGCTTGCAAATTGAGTCTGTAGAAGGCATTGGCTCGACATTTAGTGCCGTGTTTCCAAATAACCATGTACGATCTGCCGCAATGAATTAATGCTTAATATACTTTAATCCTTTTGCAAAAGTGGATAAGGATTTACCGCATTACCATTAATATAAATTCCATAATGAACATGCGGCGGTGTGCCTTTAGCATTGCCGCTATCGCCCACGTAACCAATGGTATCACCAGCATTTACCCAGTCATTGGGAGAAATGTCAGCATAGTCTTCCAAATGCGCATAATAGTGTCCTGCGCCGCCTGGTCCCACTATCATAACGACGCGACCGCCTAACGCATTTTCGCCTACCTTGCTGACGATACCTTGGGTCGTCGCTTGAATCGGCGTGCCGCGCGCTGCAAAAATATCAATCCCTTCATGTGAGCGACCTTGACTACGAGCAGCGCCCCATGTATCAGTCAGATGCTGCTTGGGTAGCGGATTTGGCAGGCTATTCTCTGTTGGTAGCGGGTGTTGCAATAGGCTAAGCTGCTGCCATTTTGCTATGAAAAATGATTGAGTTTGTTGGCTGATACTCGGTAATAATCTGTCAAATACGAATAATAGCATCAGCAATACTGCGGCCTTGATAAGTACGCTAATTGCACGGCTGATAAACGTAGGATTTGGTTGTTCGTGATTGCCATCTGGTCGCATCGACATCTCTTTGTCTTGTTATTGCTTTCACTAATATTATATAGATATTACCTTTGGCTCTTCGTATAGCATTGTTATATCTGACTTTTATCCCCATAAATGAAAAGCTACTGAATCTAATTGCATCTATTATGTAGTTGGTCCTGAATAAAAGAAGTACAAATGTTATCAATCACTACTGGGATTAATTTTGCTTGCTGTAGCTAGCTGACAGAAGCTGCGAATAATTAACCCCAGTAGTGTTGTGCTCCTTCAAAAGTAGATTAATCATAATGCTCCTTTTAAACGAGCAAAACTATCTGTCATTTATGTCCAACTTGCTATGGTTAAATTTTTATGGCTGCTGCTTTTAACATGGTCGATACTGCGCTGATTATCGATACCGAAACCGATCAAGGTCGTGATCCACGACCTATCCAAGTGGCAACGATTAACGTAGCTACGGGCTTTGAGTGGATGAAATACTTTAATAGTGGTCGCTCAATATCGCCAGTTGTGATTAGAGTCCATGGCATTACCGATGACGATGTGGCTGGGCTTGAGCGTTTTGAGCTTGAGCAGTTTACATTGCCTGAGTATCTTATTGGGCATAATGTACGCTTTGATTGGCGGGTAATTGGTAGTCCTTCCGCTAAGCTAATTTGCACCGTTAGGCTGGCACGCGTCGCCTTTCCTGAATGGAGCGCCTATGGTCAGTCCAAGTGTATCGAGCAGTTATTGGGCAAGGGTGAATCTAGTAGGATGACGATTGCCGCTCATGATGCGCTCGGCGATGCTCGTATGTGTTATCTACTGTATCAGGCTTGCTGCGAGCGCTTAGCAATTGCACCAACTGATTTTGCAGCAGCGCATGCTATTGCCAATAAAGCCAATCCAGTTAGTAAAATGCCCTTTGGTAAATATAAAGGGAAAGTGATTAAAGAGGTGCCTATCGATTATGTAAAATGGATGCTGGGTAATATCCATAATCTGCAGCCGTCGCTTTATTCTGCATTGACCAAACGCATCAAGGCAGAAGCGGCAGAAAACGCAAAAGAATCAGTAGACGAATCCGTAATTAAATAGGCTCTGAAGTCTATTGATTATGTAACCAATCAATAGCCATTTGCCACAGCTTAGGCGCTTTAGCATTGGTTCTGCTACTAAAATAACGCATGTGACCGATGCTACTAACACCAAAATCTTTGGGATCTAAAAAGCGTTTTTCTGCTGGCATTTTGGTAAAAACGCGAATCATATCATCCATATTTTTGCTATTGGCAATCTCATCATCACTAAACCCTAGCCATAACGCTGGCATATCGATCTCATCATAAAAATGCGTGTGTATACTTTTCCCAAAGGCGGTCTTGATATAGCCTGCGCCATTACACCACTCACGCCATTGACGAGCGACGCCGCGCGGCAGCGGCTCGCCCATGCCGATTTTATCCGATGGCGTGTAGCCTAACGTCAGATTAGTGAGAGGAATAAATGCTTCCATAAAACCTATGGCCTTAAGCTTATAAGGCAGGTCCATGTTTTTGATGCGACCCGATGAGCAAGCGACATTAAATATTGAAGCAATAGACTGGTAATTTGGCATCAAACCAATGAGCTGACCGCCAGCGCTATGACCAATCAAATGATAAGTGGCATCGGTAAATTCATCTTGCAAGGCCTCAAGGACGGCTGGCATGTCGTGGCGACCCCAGCTGATTAAAGATGCATCACATTTTGCCAAGTCAGTTGAGAGTGACTCACCGATACCTTCATTATCGAATGTCAGTATGCCAAAGCCATGCTCGGCTAAGTGAGTGGCAAAGTTATGATAAAACTGGCGTTTGATACCTGTTGCTGGTGCTATCATGATGGCCGTCTTTACAGGCGTTTTGGGACGATAGACAGTTGCTGCTAATGCCTGATTGCGATCGGTCATAATGCTTAATGAATAAGCCTCTGTTTGAGTAATAGTAGGGCTGTTTTCCATGGTTAAACCTTAACATATTGTAGTCATTTTTATGAATGAGCTTTGTTAGCAAAGAGAGGGCGTTAATTTGCAATAAGCTGCCAATGTGTAACCTTAAAAATGTAGTAATTGCGTAGTGATAAATGGTTGTGACCGCGTGATAACATTGCTTATGTTAAAATAAATCTCAGTAGGGAAGGCGCTCAAATATGACTTCTAAGTTCTATCCCAATTTATCTTGCATGATATGATCCATTAAGACTGAACTGAATAACTATCTTGACTATTCAACATGCACGGATAAAAATGCTTTAACAAACAAGTTCTTAATAAAAACAATTGATATAAAAGTTAAGGAAGCTATATGCAAATGAAAATTAACAATGACACGTATGAAGTGATTACCAGTCAAGATATTACTAATATCGAAAAAGCCGTGGATAAATCAGCGTTAACTATGCCGCTAGTTGCGGTCTATTGTGGGTCGCGTTTGGGTAATGATGTCATATATGAGCAAGCCGCACGAGAGCTTGGTGTGGCATTAGCAGACAATGGCATGGGTTTAGTATACGGTGGCGCGAGTATCGGGCTGATGGGCGCAGTCGCTGATGAAGTGATTCGAGGTGGTGCAGAAGCAGTCGGTGTGATTCCAACCTTTATGCTCAAACACGAAATTGCTCATGAGCAGCTGACCCGTTTACATCTCACAGATACCATGCACACGCGTAAAACAGTGATGGCAGAATATGCTGATGCCTTTATTACTTTACCGGGTGGGCTTGGTACTTTAGAGGAAATCATGGAAATCGCCACATGGCGCCAGCTATATCAACATGAAAAGCCAATGATTATTCTGAATATTAATGGTTTTTATGATCGTATGATTGAGCATTTAAAATATACCACTGAGCAAGGGTTTATGAAGCAAGAAGATCTTGAGCGCTTAGTAGTATGTAACACGATTGGTGATGCTATTGATTTACTGCAGACGATGGTCAAAATAGATGCTGCTGTCGATACAGAAAAGATGGCTGGCAACTAAAAGCAGATATATAAGCAAATATGAAAAAAGGGAAAGAATGGCTAAGAAAAGCAATTCTTTCCCTTTTTTTGTCCGCTAACTAAAAATATCTTTCTTAAGTTCTATAATTATCTGAACTATTATTAATATTTAAATCCTCTAACGCTTTTTCGCGAATACCACGATTGACGCCTGCCATTGCCTGCGGAAAGCCACGCTCTTTTGCCAAATCACGGGCGACTGTCTCAATAGCCAGACTGTCGTTGTGCGCCAGATACGCCCACTCATGAGAATAGCGATTGCGGTTCACGGGCGTATCAAGTTCAATCAAACCAAGCTCACTCAATTCATCAACGATTTGATCTGCCGCAATTAGAGTTGAAGATGCTTTGACGTTTTCAGCACGGGCATAGCGAATATTAGAGTATAAGCTCACATCAGCGACCCGGAGTGTATCATCCTCACCAGGAATTTGCTGCCCACCGTATAAAGCATTGCCGACAGTACGGGCACTATGGAAGGTCGGTACAAATTCTGCCACATAATCAATCGCTTGTTGGCTACGCGCTTGTAGCGGTGCTTTGTCCCAACCATCTTCGATATAGTGCACATATTGCGGCGGCAATTTTGGTTGGGCGCTGTCTTTACTTGAAGCCACCAAACCATCATTAAATAGCGTGATAAAATTACTCATGCCATGTATCTGAAAATAACCACCTGGATAAGGGGTTAGTTGTGCCATCCCTTCAGGTGTACCGCGATTACCATAGACAATAATCTCTGGTATCTGTCCACCAGTATCTTCCCAATGAGTAATATAAGAGGATTTAAACTCTACCATACGCGTGACTTTGACACCGACCATATCATCAATCACCCCTGTACGAAAACCACAGGCATTGACGAGGTAATCAACTTCGATGGACTCGATTTTGCTATTAGATTGCGCTTCAGGATCTAAACCAGCGCCTTGCTGATAATCAATACGCCATTTGGTCACATGATGATCAGCATTTGAGCAGTTTTCACAATCAACTGGCATGACCTGCTTTACTTGAGTATCAGTAAAGACATGCGCATGCTCATAACCATCTAATGCCAATTGCGCCGATGCTGCCAAGCGAAAGATATTCCAGCCATATTCTTGTACCACAATCAGCGGAAATTTAACTTTATTTAAATCTAAATACTTAGCAACCGGTATCATCCATTCATCAACGGTAGTTGGCACAGTCACTTGCTCACGCTCAGACAATGCAATCAGTTGTTCATGACTGTAGAGCTGATAATAATCTTCCGGTTCACCCAGTACTTTGTTATTGGCATCTTGAGCAATCAGCTCACGATAGGCATCGGTCAATATCTCAAGCCGCGGTAGCAAGTCTTCCGGCATGCCGTCATCACGAGTCGGCACCGCAAATACCGTTGGGCGTACATCAATGGTATAAGGATAAAGACGTAAAATATCGATGCACTGTTTGAGAAGGGCGACGCAGTCCTCGTCAGGGATTTCGCGGTAGAGATTGCCACCGGCATGCAAATGGCACATAGGCGGACCATCAATCAGCGATTTGTTTTTTTCGAACACGTAAGTTTCAAGCCCTAACGCTGCCAATCGAATGGCAATGGTTGCCCCCGCCGTACCACCACCGAGGATACCGACACGTTGAGTAGCAATTACTTGATTATTCATGAGAGAGTGAGTCATTGTCGAGGTTATATCCTTAATAGCATTTGCATCAAGTGGTACTTAAATCAGTACTTAAAGGCGTACTTGGCATAGGCATGAGGCGGCTTATGGATATTGATATGCGTGCAGAGGCAGTCAAGTTCAACAGTGATCATAAATCTCAATGGTCACATTCGCCATTGTGTAGTCATGCTTAATTTCTATAGCGCTATTCTACAAAAAACGTTGGGGAATAGAACGGCAAATTGGTAAGTGCATACATGATTTTTGTCAACGTTTAACCCAAAATTCTATTGGCCATAAACTTACGCAATCAAGATAATATCTTTAATTCAATTTAAAAGCGTCATCCTATTGTTACCATAGGGACGAGCAGATTTACTTTCTCCTAAAACCGCTAATTACTGATGGTATTAAGTATTTTTGTTTGGCGAAATTGTAATGTTTATGGGCTTTTGTAAATTTATATGAGGACAAGAATAACAGCTATAAATCCTATGCTATATTTAAAATCTCAATAATGGGTTTAAGATATTCGCTTGCAATTTATTATGGCTTAAATCCTAGAGTGATAAGAACGATCTAATAACAATTAACAATCTATGATGACAATGACAAGGAAGTTATTATGAAACATATTTTAGTTTTATCCACTCTTAGTGGTGTGTTGGCTCTTAGCGGTTGTTCCACGCTAAACAATATGGTCGGTAATGACGACTCTGGTATGCATGACGTGCAAGCAACCAATAAAAATACTGCGCCTGTCATGAGTAAAAACGGCATGCTGGTTGATTCTCGTAACCATATGACTTTGTATACTTTTGATAAGGATTCGATGAATAGATCAGAGTGTGGCAGCGCTTGTATGCTAGTTTGGCCGGCATTTATGGCACCTAGCAATGCCAAAGCTTCAGGGCAGTTTGCTGCCTTCCAACGTGAAGACGGCAAGTATCAATGGGCCATGAACGGCAAGCCGCTGTATTTCTATGCCAATGACACCAATGTTGGGGATAAAGATGGCGACAATAAACTTGGTGTTTGGCATATCGTTAGAACCAAGTAAGGTCTGAATATAAAGACTAAGTTTTACCATAAAAAAGCAGCCATCTAATGGCTGCTTTTTATTGCAATATTTTTAACTGCAAATTTACTTCATAAAAGTATAACATTGATATGTATAAAGCTATTTTGCTTTATTCTTCGTAGTCGCTTTTTTCTCAACCAGCTCACCGTCTATTTGAATGGGTACTTCAGTCGTAATACCACTTGCAAAAGCGGTCATGCCATAAGCAGCTCGGTCAATCACACCGGTGGCACGAAAACCAATAACTGGCTCTTTGGTCATCGGGCTATTGGCTATTTTATTCAAAGTCACATCTAGGGTCAGTGGCTTGGTTTGACCCAGTAGAGTGAAGTCACCTGTGACTGTGGCTTGTTGTGGATTCTTAAAGGTGATGTTAGTCGATTTAAAAGTCATGGTTGGATATTTTGCCACATTAAAAAACTCATCTTTTTTCAAATGAGCATCGCGAGCATCCCAATTGGTATCAATGCTGTCAGTGGCAATGGTGAAATTCATATTGGCTTTATTGGGTGTTTTGATATCGTAATTGACCATACCTTTGACATCATTAAAGTGACCCATGGTGGTCGAAAACCCTAAGTGATTGACTGAAAATCCGACACGGGTATGTGCATCATCTAGCTGCCATTGAGTTGGTAGCGCCGCACTTGCCAGCGTTGTTATAGCAATTGCTGAGCCAAATAGAACAGCTTTTATACTGTTTTTCGCTATTGTATTTTTCATTGTCTTATCCTCATTAAATGTTAGTATTCAATTAGTATTGATAATTAAATCACCAATACTAATTGAATATTATTAAATTAATCTTAAAAATTAATAGTTATTGATTATATTATCTAACGCATCATTATACGCAGCTTGTCTATCTGCCTCAATACTATTGATGCTGCAGTGACAAATTAGCACTGATAACCCTCACAACTGCTGCTTGCATCAAACCCCAAAAACCGGTAAAATCGCGGTTTGATTTTCCCGCTGGGGAAAGGCTAAGCGAGCAGAGGAATGGTGTTGGGTGCTGGAATAAGCCAGTGACGCAGCTGCCATACTTATCAATGTCCTTAGTGCCTCAGTTACGTATGTCATCGTTTGCTGAACGCATTGTTAAAAATGCTGTTTTGCAAAGTCGTTATACATACATCGGACATAGAGAGTTTATTATGCGTAAAGATATCCATCCTAATTACCAAGAAGTTTTATTCCACGACACTAACGCTGACGTGTTCTTCTTGACTCGTTCAACTGTTAAAACCAAAACCACTCGTGAATACGAAGGTTCAGAATATCCATACTACCCACTTGATATCTCAAGTGCGTCGCATCCATTCTATACTGGTGAGCAACGTAAAACTTCTACTGAAGGTCGTGTTGCAAGCTTCAACAAACGTTTTGGTGCGTTTGGTGGCCGTAAGAAAGCTGCTGATACTGACGCTGCAGAATAATTCACACGTATTGTGTGATATTATTTTGAGCATGTGTTCTCTCAAGCATGCACAGTGATGGTATTAAGAATATAAAAAACCGCTGACTATTCAGCGGTTTTTTTGTGCTAGCTTTTGGCTAATGGGTTGATGAATCAAGTAAATCTACAATCAGCTCCGACAATTGCTGCGCCCAATAGCCATACATCAGGCTACTTGGATGAAAGCCATCGCTCGCAAACATTACCTTGATATCGATCGGCGTACCGTTAGAGTGCTCAGCGATCATGCGTGGGAAATCCGTTGCCATATAAGTGACGTTTTTATGAGCCCTGCAGATTTGCTGCAATATTCCGTCAAGAATAGACGCTTTTGCGCCAACAAAGTTATTTAGCGGAGCAGGTATTGCTGGCATTTGTGCCATAGGCGGTAGACTTAAAAAAACCAACTTGCGCACGCCGAACTTACGCTGAGCGATGGCAATAATATCTTTGATTTGCTGTTGCCACTTGTTTACAGCAACACTCGATGTCGTATCATTGACCCCAACACTTAGTATCATCACATCGATAGGCTCGTTTGGTGCTGGCATAATATATAGCCTGCGTAGAATATCAAAACTGGTGTGCCCCGTTGTCGCTTGCAGTGACCAGTTCAATACCGCAAACTGCTCATTAATAGTGGGCTGCTGCTGCAAGATTGGAATGAGCTTACCAACGAGCGCTTCTTGCTGCGTTTCACTACCGACCCCAGCGGCTGCTGAATCACCAACGATCATGATATGTAGTGCGGGTTTATTCTGAGCGGCTGACTCGTTACTGGCATGATCCAGTTGCACAGACCCATGTCTTTCTCCATTTGGCTCAGGCAAACGGACCGTATCTCGTTTGATTTTTCGACCTTGATAAAGGTATACAGGAGCAAATAAAACATCCTTTGCAGCAGCGGCTATTTTATTCTGTATTTTGCTAGTAGCTACCATCCTGCACGCTCTCTAATAATAGTTAGACTCTCGTCTATAAGTAATTTTCCATCAACATAAATATCACGTAGTAGGTTATCTGCGTCTGCAGATAGGTCTTCAGCCTTAATCGTTTTTAGCTGTCCATTACTGTGTTTGATTAATGCCAAACGCCCTTTTTTCGAGCGCTTTGAACGACTGGTGATCGGGTCTTTATAGATGTCTTTCCATATACCATTGATAGAGATAGCACTGGCTTTCATTGCCCAGCTCATGGTATCGCGATTGACTTGTTGTAGCAGTCCACCACCCATACCGAAAGTCACGTTATCAGCGCTAAAGCCTGCTTTCATGACCACATCGATAATCTTACTCAAGCTTTGTGGACTGATGCCATCACCTTGAATAACACGCACATAATCGGGCAGGACTTTGTAGCCTTTACTGTTGACTGTCGTACCAAACTTTACTGCCAGACGCTCCAAGGCTTCGCGTACGACTTTGGCCGGGTCGCCACTGTCTGGTCTGATAACTAAGGTACCGCCCATATTTTTTACATCGTTTTTTAGGCTGCCGCCCCAAATATTGTCAATGGCATTCCATAAGTCATAGCTGTCAGAGACAACAGAAAAGCTTTTACCTGCCCCGCCAAACTGTTCAATCATATTGGCAAAGGCAGCAGTTTCACCGTCGCGTCCCCATGCCGTCATCGTGCTATGCTCAGCGGCAGGGATAGAAAATGCTGGCATGTCTTTATCCATCTGATACCAGCGGCTGGCAGCCACCAAAGCCGTCATCGAATCGGTACCGGCAAAATTGACTAAATGTGCAAGACTACCGAGGGCGACAGACTCTTGGCTAGAAGCCCCGCGTGAGCCGAAATCATGCAAACGAAAGGTTAGCGATTCTGTATTGTCCGCAGACTTCTCTAGTGCTTGACGAATGATGTTTTTACAATAGTGCGAGACACTAGCGACCGTTGATGGATACCAAATTGCGCGCAGTAGCGCCGTTTCGATATAGCTTGGTAGCCAATAAAACTCAGGGTCGGTATTTATGATTTGGCAGACGACATTGGATACAGGCACGATACTACCTTCAGGTATGGCTTCGATACGTAGTGGTAAATAACCACCATGTTTATCAACCAAGCGCTCCCAGCCAGCACGGTTAAAGGTTAAGCCATGTGCTTGAATGACCATTTCGGCTTCATCAATGTCTCGATGAGTGATTGGCGTGCTTAGATATTCTTTGATAAAGGCTTGCAAGCCAAAGAACACCACATCGTAGTCGCCTTTACGTGCCTCAATATAGCTCGATAGATATTCACTACCGCTTGGATATTGCACCCAATGTGAGGTTTTGTAGCTGTCGCTATTTAGGATTAAATTATTTAAATTACTGGTGTACATCACAGAACTCCTCTGCTTTGAGATGCCGCAACGATGGCGGCGCGAAGCCTTTACCGTCTATCGGTTTAGGAAATTATTAATAAAGGATCGCATAGCCGTCTGACAAAATATTATAAGCCGACCATTTTGGTGATAATCGCATAATGATCTTCAAACATCATTTTGGCATCAAGCTCGGCGAGCGGCAACCAAAACGCTGTGGTTGCGTCATCGCCGCCTTTTACTTTTGGCAAGCCTTTTGGGTCATTTTTGAGCTGAAAATAAAATGCTTGAGTAATCGTACGCCCACGCGCTGAGCGGTAAGGATCATCAAAGGTATGCTGACTATGACAAGAGCCACGCAATACGGGCTCAGGGACTTTGAGGCGAGTCTCCTCACGGAGCTCACGGATACAGGCGTCAAATAGTGTCTCTTTTGGGTTTAAAAATCCACCCGGCAATGCCCACAATCCTTGCCCCGGCATACTACGGCGCTCAACCAGCAAGATATGTCCTGACTGTACGACTAAGGCATCGGCGGTCATAAAGGTTGGCGGATAAGGAGCAGACTCCCATTGTCTTTTATACTTATCAACAAAATCGGCTTCATCGTGCAGTTGTTGATATTCGCTTGTTTTCTTGAATTCATCCAATACGTTGCGCGTTGACTCAGGGGTGCGCTCAGGCGTTGGTGTAGCACCCATCAAATAGCTGTCACGTATAGGCGTTGCGGATAAGTTATGATAATTGGGTACGGAGACAGATGCCCAGTTGGGGAACAAAGATAAATAATACGATGAGCTGTCTTTTGAGTGACCAATCAGACCGATATCAGTCTGCAAGTCACCAGTGACGGATTTGACGCCAGCTTGTACATATTGTAGCCAACGCGTGTCATTGTAGAGTGCATCATCGAGTCCAACGCAGTGGATACGCGCAGCTTTCTCTGCTGAATAGGCGCCCTTAATCATAGCCGCGCGCTCAGCAACACTAAAAGGATTTCGCAAACTACGTGGCAGATTAGCAGAACCGATGAGCATAATCACATTGTCAGCACGCTTGAGTGCCTCATCAATAACTGCTTTATGACCACAATGAAAGGGCTGAAAACGCCCGATAAATACCAAATAGCGATAGTGTGTATTGTTTTTATTTGAAGTTTGCTCTGATGCTTCACTCATAAACGCCCAGCTCCTGCCGTACTGCTATCAATTATTAATGGGGATTTTTTAATTATTGGTTGTTAACTAGGATTCAAAATATTATCAATTCAAAATAATTTAAAGACATCAATACTGACACAGGCTGCAACTGGCTGGCAAGTGTAAAGATGTTTAAGGCTGTATCTATATTATTGAGCAATCAAGCTAGAGGTAAATATATAAAGTTAGTCGCTATGCTTGTCAATCCACGCCGCAACTGTTGGCCAAACCTCTCTGGCAGCATGACGGCTATTTAAAATGCGGCTATGCGTATAGTCGTCTAAATTGCCATTGCTAAACGAGTACTCACGAAAGGTATTCGCATGATTATTAAAATCATTAAACAGTGCGCGACAACCCAAAGTGGGGGAAATAAACTGGTCACCTTTGGCGCTAATAGCATATATGGGTATGGTAATCTTTGGCATATGCTGTCGGTAATCAAAAGGCCTAGTATCAGAAATTATATGTGGCACCCCATTATTATTCATGTCGCTTTTATTCGTATCGCCTTGCTTGATAAAACTACTGTGAAAGTTTTGCTGTAAGTTCCAGTCATACCACTGCTTCATTGTATGGTAGCTTTCATTGACAGGACCCAGTTTGAGTTTTTGCGCAGGAATATAGCCCGATAAGCGATTGAGATATTTGGCGATAAATATTTTGACACGGTTAATAGGGTGCAAGGCGGCGCCATAGGCTTGGCAGGCAAATAGGCTGATACTGTTTATTTTGTCGATATAGTCTGGGTTTTGAATGAGAAACATGGTTAAGCCGATACCGCCGCCGCTATGAGTGACGCAGTGCAGATTATCGAGGTCTAATTGATGACATAAATAGTCAAACGTCGCAGCAAAATCATAAGTGGCAATGGTTTCGAAGTTAAATTTATCTTTTGATGCTAAGCTTGCACCATGACCGCGCCATTCCATGATATAACAATGATGTCCGAGTATTGCTAAGTATTCAGCGATTCTTAAGCAGGTTTTTTTGTCTGAAAATGTACCATGAGTTAAAAAGATATTTTGGGCTCTATAAGTAGAGTTGTTAGATAAATATTGCTGTTTTTTACTATCAAAAATATGCCAAATAGCGATTTGTACATTATCTTTTGTGCTCACAAATTTTAGATTTTCAGTCAACATACAGGGCTCTCTTAAGACTTAAGTTTTCTGAGCAAATTTCTTTAGCTGCTCTCATTGCTTGTAACAGCTTTTAACTACACTGAATGCATCATAGACTTGATAAGTCAGCTTACTGTCTTTATATACAATGAAGATACGGTCAGCTCACTATAAGTGAGGATCATTACAGATAGCCACTGCTAATTCACACCGCTGCAGTCGGAATAGTCGACTAAGTGCGCTATAATGAGCCGTATAAATAGATAGCTGTCATGGTCAAAGCAACAAGCGATAAGCATGATAGTCACTGACACATATTCCCTTGCATTGACGACACAAGAAGCGGGTACACAGCACGCTGGTGTCATAACACAGATAGGACGCATTATGAGTGAACATAACCCAACGGATACTCAAGTAGAACCTGCTGCCGATTACGAGTCAGCGCTTGATACTGAGCAAACTGAGGCTAAAAGCAATATTACCATCACGGAAGCGGCGCAAGGTTACTTAGCGGATTTGTTATCTAAGCAAGACACCGATGGTATTGGCGTACGTATTTTTGTTGAACATCCGGGTACACCGCGCGCTGAGTGCTGTATGGCTTACAATCAGCCAGGCGAAGAGGATAGTGCTGACCTGAAATTCAGCTACGATAATTTCTCTGCTTTTATTGAAGCGGCGTCAGTACCTTATTTAGAAGATGCGGTAATTGACTATAATAAAGACCGTTTTGGTGGTCAGTTGACCTTCCGTGCACCAAACTCTAAAGTGCCAAAAGTGGGCGCTGATGCCAGTGTGGAAGAGCGTATCAACTATGTGTTGCAGTCTGAGATCAATCCAAGCCTAGCGGCGCATGGTGGTGATGTGCAATTGCTTGAATTGATTGATGAAGAAGGCGTTGGCTTGACTGCCGTATTGAAATTTGGTGGTGGTTGCCAAGGCTGTTCAGCGGTTGATATGACCTTGCGTCAAGGCGTTGAAGTGCAGCTGAAACAGCAAATACCCGAGCTGACTCAAGTGATTGATGAGACCGATCATACTCGTACTGAAAACGCCTATTATAAATAAGAATGCTTTGATTAATAAAACTAATCGGTGATTATAAGTACGAACAGGATGCTTGTTTTTTATTGCTTATGCGTTTTTGTCATTAAGTGATGGATAATTTGCTATTCTTTTCATAAAGAAGTTGAGTTATGATTAACTCAGCTTTTTTTATGCCTATCGTTTAGCGATAGCTATTTTAATCAACAAGTATTTTTTGATAGCGAATAAATATATAGGAGCACAACATGAGTGACGGACAACCAGCTAAGCAAAATAATCAACGCCTTGAAACCTTGACGATTCATGCCGGATATACTGTAGAGCCGACCACCAAAGCGGTCGCCGTGCCCATTTATCATACCAGCTCATATGCGTTTGATAATACCCAGCATGGTGCAGACTTATTTGATTTAAAAGTCGCTGGCAATATTTATACCCGTATCATGAACCCGACCAATGCGGTATTAGAAGAGCGCGTTGCTGCACTTGAGGGTGGTATCGGCGCGCTTGCTGTGGCTTCTGGTATGGCTGCCATCACTTATGCGATTCAAACCATTTGTGAAGCAGGCGACAATATCGTTGCGGTATCGACACTATATGGTGGTACTTATAACTTATTCGCTCATGCATTACCACGCCAAGGTATCGAGGTGCGCTTTTTTGACCACAAAAACCCTGAAGCGATTCGTGATTTAATCGATGATAAGACCAAGATGGTCTTTGCGGAAAGTATCGGCAATCCACTCGGCAATATTATTGATATCCAAGCACTCAGTGATATCGCGCATGAATATGGCGTGCCAGTCGTGATTGATAGCACCGTTGCGACACCTGCATTATGTCGTCCATTTGAGTTTGGTGCGGATATTGTCATTCATTCATTGACCAAATATATGAGCGGTACCGGTACCTCGATTGGTGGCGCTATTGTCGATAGTGGTACTTTCCCTTGGGGCGATTATCCTGAACGTTTTCCATTATTAAATACCCCAGATGCCAGCTATCATGGCGTAAACTTCGTCAAAGACGTTGGCGCTGCAGCATTTATCGCCCGTGCTCGTGTAGCACCGCTGCGAAATACTGGCGCAGCACTTAGCCCGCTCAATGCCTTTAGTATTTTACAAGGTTTACAGACGCTAGGTTTACGTATGGAGCGTCATGTTCAAAACGCGCAAGCGGTTGCAGAGTATCTACGTGACCATGATAAAGTTGCTTGGGTAAAATATGCTGGTCTGCCTGACCATCCTGAGCATGAACTTGCCAAAAAATACATGAAAGGGACGCCATCTGCTATTTTGACTTTTGGGGTAAAAGGTGGGCTTGAAGCAGGCTCGCGCTTTATTGATGCTTTGAAGCTGATTACACGCTTGGTGAATATCGGTGATGCCAAATCACTAGCTTGTCATCCAGCAACGACCACCCATCGCCAGCTCAATGAGCAAGAGCTCGAAAAGGCAGGCGTCAGCATTGATATGGTTCGTTTATCAATTGGTATTGAGCATATCGAAGATATCAAAGCCGATTTAGAGCAAGCATTGGCTGCGGCTTAATTAAATAATAGCTTATAAAGCAGAAAGCCCGTATCAAATCGATATGGGCTTTTTATATTCTCTAAACTATATTTTCTAAGCTATCTAAACACTGCTAAGTATTAGGCTTCATTTTTTAAGCAGTCAGTACACGTTTGGCAATATTCTGATAATCTTCTGACGCTAAACGTGGACCGAGCTGTTGAATCACTTGCGCGGCAACTGCGCTGGCAAGACGACCACATTCTGGCAAACTATATTGCTGTGACAAAGCATATAGAAATGCGCCCGCATAGTTATCACCGGCACCATTGGTATCGATGACACTATCGACTGCTGGCGTAGGGATATCATGAATTTCAATGTTGGACTCATCATTTGGCTGATGTGCAATCACTGCACCATTAGCACCATCAGTGACTACTGCAATTTGGCAGTATTCAAGTAGCGCACGCGCCGCTGACTTGTATTCTTTTTCATCTGTAAATAAACGTGCCTCTTCACTATTGCAGAATATCACCGCAACTTTATTGCCGAGCATATTTAGCAAACCCTCTTTAGCGAATTTCACAACGGCTGGATCAGCAAAGCTAACGGCAATCTTGGCACCGTTTACAGTCGCTTGCTGACGCAATTGATCCATCGCTGGCTGAATACCTGCAGACATCGCAAGGTAGCCTTCCAAATACAACCACTCAGCTTGAGTTAACGCGTTAAAGTCAACGTTATCAGCGGTTATATCGCTTGAAGTACCTAGGAACGTCTGCATAGTACGCTCGCCATCTTCAGTTACTGCAACCACACATGAGCCGGTTACACCGCCTATATGAATGGACTGAGGTGAGGTGACAACACCTGCTTCATGTAAGTCTTTTAAATAAAATTCACCTTGCTTATCGTCGCCGACGCGGCAGGCATAAAAAGGTTTACCGCCCAAACTTGAAAACGCATACATGGCATTGGCAGCTGAACCGCCACCCGCTTGTTTTGATGGTTCTATTTCTGCCAGCTTAAAATATGCCAATAATTGCTGTTGTTCTTCAATACCTGCCAGCGTCATATTACCTTTAGTCAGGTCAGTTTCTTCTAGTGCAGCATCTGATAACAGATATTCGTGGTCAACCAAGGCATTACCTATCGCCATCACATCGTACATTGCTTATCTCTCCTCAAAGAATTTATAACTGCGTCTATTCGGTTGGAATGTCTAAAAATTATTGAGTTTGTAGCTCAAGTAAGCGCTGATAGAGCGCATTCTTTTTAACACCGGTAATATCAGCACCTAAAGCGGCAGCTTTTTTAACTGACAAATCCTCTAGTAGCCGTTGCAGTAATTTATCATGAATACTGATGTCATCATCGTCTTGCGCAACATTGGCTCCAGCGACCACCACCACTATTTCGCCGCGCTGCTGATTGTCATCCGCTTTAACAAATTCAATCAATTCGCCAAGCGTACTTTTATTTACGGTCTCAAAGGTTTTGGTCAATTCACGGCAAAACGTTACTTCGCGCTCAGCACCAAATACAGTCGCCATATCTTCTAAACTGGCAATAATACGGTGCGGCGCTTCGTAAAATATTAAGGTTTCAGTGCGAGAGTGCAATGCTGCCAGCTGCTTTTGACGACCATGTGTTTTTGCTGGTAGAAAACCAATAAAGCTAAAGCGGTCTGAGGGCAATCCTGCAACAGACAGTGCGGCAATAGCAGCAGAGGCGCCAATAATAGGGGATACACGAACGCCAGCAGCATGTGCTGCTTGTACCAATTGATAACCTGGGTCACTAATAAGTGGCGTGCCAGCATCACTAATCAACGCAACAGAATGACCTTGCTCAATCATTTCAATAATTTTGGGTGTTTGAATGGCGCTATTGTGCTCATGATAAGCCCAAAGCTTATTATGACCTTTTTGTTTAGCCGTGCTATCAGAGTCGTTTTCGCCATCATTCTTATTATTGTGTACTGTTACCTCTTCAGTATCATCATCCTTACTGCCTTTGGTGTTGATGCCAAAATGTGATAACAGCTTACCTGAAGTGCGCGTATCTTCACAGGCGATGATAGCGACTTGCTTTAAGACATCAATCGCATGCGGTGTCATGTCGCTCAGATTGCCAATCGGCGTGGCAACGATATATAGACAAGCTGGCATCGCGGTAGGGCTAGACATGAAAACCTCGGGTCATTAAGATAATAAATAAAGGGATATGGCGCACTGACTGATAAAACTGGCTAACAACATTCAACATTAAAGGCAAAACTGCCTTATCAAATAAAGTTTAAGCACAGCCTAAAAAACCACACCAGTATCTGCACGCGAAAGTGGTTAGTTTAGCATGATGTGCTATGATAATTCTGAAATGTTGAGCAGACTGATAGACGTCATGGCAAATGATAAACCTTTAATGCTAACCTCTCCAAAACAGCGCCAAGGTAGTTATTTTGAGCAGCAAGCGTGTGAGTTTTTGCAAGAGCGAGGGTTGATTTTGGTTGCGCAAAACTGGCAGCAGCCTAAAGTTGGCGAGCTTGATTTAGTGATGTTAGAAAAAGGACAAGCATGGTCTACACTGGTATTTGTGGAAGTACGGCAAAGACAGCAATCACATTTTGGTGATGCGGCACTCAGCGTCACAGCAGCCAAGCAACGTAAAATTATCAAAGCAGCGCGTCATTTTTTACAGCAAAATCCTCAATATCATAAATATGAATGCCGGTTTGATGTGATTGCTTATAATACAATGAATAAAAAAAATAAAAATGAAGCCAATATCATGTTAGACAATCAACCAAATCAACGGTTAAAAATTAATCAGCCTGAATGGCTGCAAGGCGCATTTATCGCGTCAGCTTGGTAATAAAACTTGTTCATGATTTATTTAAGCGTGGCTAATTTTATAATGTCAAAGCAAATTAAATGAAGTTGTCGTTACCAAAAGCCTAACTGTAAGCAGTAAAAATTCAGTAGAGTAGCGGCACTAAAATAATTTTATTAAATCAGGTTTTTGTCATATTTGTTAAAATTACAACCATTGACTGTTGCTATTATTTATTATGAATACTCATGTACTAAAGAGGTAAATCATGACACAGATGAATCTGCGCACTGCTATTTTTGGCTCACCGCGCCGTAACGCGATAGGCATCATATTAATGTCGAGCATTGTCACGACTGGCTGTACCACCAATTATTTGACCAATAGTACAGAAGGTACTTATGGCGTGCCCATGACTGAGCGCACTATTCCGCAGCGTCTGCTTGATCGTAGTATTGAGCATACCGTCAAGATTAACGTTTATGGTTTGCAGGAAAATTTGCAGCAAACCAGTCGCATGAGTATTGATAGCTTTAATAGTATTGTATTACTGACCGGTGAAGTGCCGACTGAAACAATTAAGGCAGAAGTCAGTAAAGTCGTAGGCTCTATGCCAGATGTTCGTCAAGTCTACAATGAGCTGACAGTTGGTGCTTCAAAAGGCTATAGCCAAACTGTCCATGACGGTTATATAACCTCAAAGCTGATGGCAAAAACAGCCGCTGCTGATGGGGTAAAAGCGTCACAAATTAGAGCAGTGACCAATAATGGCGTGGTTTATATCATGGGTCGTATGACACCGACGCAGCAAAGCCACCTGATTGATATTGCCAATAGCACGGTTGGTGTTACAGAATTGGTACTACTGACTACTGTCGTCGATGATCGAGGCGTAAAGCTAGGTAACGATGACATCATGTATGAGGCCAATGCTACAAATTCAGCTCATCCAACCAGAGTTGCAGTCGTGAATAACAGAGCAATACCTAATACCAGTGGTTCTGTCGCAGCGGATGCGACTATCAGTGCCACACCTATTATAGTGACTGAGGATGGCTCGCCAGTTACCGAGCCTTCATCCAGCCCTTACATTGACCTGTATCGAAACCCATAGATTGAAGTGAATTAGATGAGTGATTAATCTTGATAAGATATTGTTATCTAATGCTAGTTTTATCTTAAAGTAGCCCAAATATCACTCACAAGAACACTAAATACCCATAACAGTAGAAGCACGATAAATCCCCTGTTATTCCGTAAAATATGTACAGTCAAAAAATATTAATCGCAAATATAGTTAATGCAGTGTAGGTAAGATTATAAATCTACAACTGACTGACATATAACAGGAATACTGCTATGAAGGCTTTAAATAATGATGTACAGCGACCTAAGGTAGGAATGTCCAAACTAGTACGTGTAGGGGTTACTACTGCGTTGGCAGTGGGCAGTATTGCGCTAGCGACGCAGCAAGCACAAGCGTTATCAGCGCTTGCTATCGTTAATGGTATTACTTCAAATGGCGGCATTGGGGTTAGTAAAGATATCCTGTATGGTGACGAGCCATTACAAGATTTGGATATTTACTATCCAAAACCTTTAGCGCAGGCCATGAAAACGAATACCACCATCAAACAAGATTATCCGATGGTGGTATTCGTCCATGGCGGCTCTTGGGAGAGTGGTAGTAAGGAAGAATATGCTTTTGTCGGGCAGAGTTTGGCGCAAGCAGGTTATGTGACTGCAGTGATTAATTATCGTAAAGCCCCTGAGCATGTCTATCCTGATTATGTCGAAGATACGGCGCAAGCGATTGCGTGGAGCTACAAAAATGCCAAGCGTTTCCATGCCAATCCAGAGCGTTTTGCAGTCGTTGGTCATTCTGCCGGAGCGTTTAACGCTGTTGCTGCGGTCGCCAATGAGGATTTTTTAAAGCCTTATGGTATTAAGCCAAAAGATATCACTGCAGTGATTGGTATTGCAGGTCCTTATAGTTATGACTTTCGTAAATTTAGTAGCGTCACCGCTTTTGCTGCCGACGCGACACCTGATGAGGTAATGCCAGATCGTCAGATCAAAGGGCAGCAGCCGCCGTATTTATTATTGACTGCTGAAAAAGACAAAGTTGTTTATGCGACCAATACCATCAAAATGACACAGGCGTTAAAAGCGGCAGGTGTTACCGTGCAGACAAGTGAAATTGCCGGTGCCAGTCATGCCACCAGTATTGGCGCGATGGCACCACCTCTGCGCTGGGTCAATGATGTACGCGCACAAGTATTAAGTTATTTGGATAAAACCCTTAAATAAGGGTTGCAATTAATAATTCCGACATGGGTATTGATTCTATTTTAGGCTAATAATGGTTAAGCATCGTTGTGTAAGACAGTGCTGTAAGATGGTCAAACTCTTGTTATAATGTCGTCACTTTACCTCTATACCCTATCTAAAACCTTAAGGCAGAATATTCTATGAGCATG
Source organism: Psychrobacter sp. LFX-11D (assembly GCF_904846475.1). Lineage (NCBI taxonomy): Bacteria > Pseudomonadati > Pseudomonadota > Gammaproteobacteria > Moraxellales > Moraxellaceae > Psychrobacter > Psychrobacter sp. LFX-11D. The sequence continues at coordinate 83,066 of NZ_CAJHAV010000009.1, read as the reverse complement.
AACGCTGACGATTTGATTGCATTTTTACAAACGCATTTTCCAGATGCCTTTATTCAAGCTGCCAATCAAGGAACTAAGTTTGATGTGCGTGTGGTTGATGCCAGTTTTGAGGGCAAACGCGCTGTGCAGCGTCAGCAAGCCGTTTATGCTTTGGTCAATGATAAAATCGCCAGTGGTGATATTCATGCGCTCAATATTCAAGCGTTAACGCCTGCTGAATGGGATGTTCAATCGCAAGGCTAGAGTAGGTTAAAGCTTTTTATTTACGACTGGATTGTTTATCACGAGCAAGTATTTTTGCCGCTAATAACCGATTCGGTTTTTCATTATTTTTATACTTATCGTTAGGTTGTCACCTTTATGGATCAATTTTTAATCACTGGTAGTAGTCGTATCGCAGGGGAAGTCACCATTTCAGGCGCTAAAAATGCCGCGTTGCCGTTGCTTGCGGCTATGATATTGGCTGAAACGCCGACGACATTGCACAATGTGCCATCGCTACAAGATGTGCGCACTTTGATTGAGTTGATTGGTGGCATGGGTATCAAAATCCAAAAGCAGGGTGATACCGTCACTTGCGATACCAAGAGTATCGATAATTTTTATGCGCCTTATGATTTGGTTAAAACCATGCGCGCCTCAATCTTAGTACTGGGTCCATTGTTGGCACGTTTTGGTGAGGCAGAAGTATCCTTGCCGGGTGGTTGTGCGATTGGTTCGCGCCCCGTTGATCAGCATCTTAAAGCCTTTGAAGCAATGGGTGCTAGTATTACAGTGGAAAACGGCTATGTAATTGCGCAAGCCCCAAAGGGCGGTAAGCTGTTAGGTTGTAAGTTCTCATTTGACATGGTGACGGTAGGCGGTACTGAAAACGTCATCATGGCAGCAGCACTTGCTAAAGGCACGACTGTTTTGGGCAACTGTGCACTTGAGCCAGAAGTGGTTGATTTGGCTAATATGCTGGTCGCAATGGGTGCTAAAATCAGTGGTATTGGTACAGCAACCATGACGATTGAAGGCGTTGAGCGTTTGCATGGCTGTGAGTATTCAGTCGTGCCAGACCGTATCGAAACAGGCTCTTACCTTGCCGGTGCCTTGATGACACGCGGTGATGTATTGACTAAGAATACTTCTGCGCTACTATTAACACCTGTGCTAGAAAAGTTTGAAGACATGGGTGCAATTATCACTACGGGTGATGATTGGATTCGCGCACAAATGAAAGGTCGACCAAAAGCGGTCGATATTCGTACCCAGCCGCATCCAGGTTTTCCAACGGATATGCAGGCACAGGTGATGGCGATAGCTTGTTTGGCTGATGGCACCAGCACTTTTATCGAAAATATCTTTGAGAACCGTTATATGCACGTCCCTGAACTTAATCGTTTGGGTGCCTCTATCCAAGTAGACGGTCATACGGCTGTGGTAAAAGGGGTTGAATGCTTTACAGCCGCACCTGTGATGGCGACTGATTTGCGTGCTTCGATGTCATTGGTAATGGCAGCCGCAACAGCAGAAGGCGAGAGCTTAATTGACCGCATTTACCATATCGACCGGGGCTATGAGCACGTTGAAGACAAATTGCGTGCGCTTGGTGTCAATATCGAGCGTATTAATAGCAACGATTAATATAGCTTGCTAAAAGTTATAACGCTAGTATTAACACTGGCGTTATAATCAAAATAAATTTTAAGCCTAGTGTAATATTAAAAAATGCCCTTTGACGGCGACAACTTTCAGCACCATCAGCACACGGACCAGCGTCACTATGACTGAAGTAACCAACAGCTTACCAACCAGTGGTTTATTGAACGAAGTAAATGATGAGTTTTCAGGCTTAACACTGGCGTTATCCAAGGGTCGTATCTTAGAAGAGACGATGCCACTTTTGCGTGCCGCTGGCGTTGAATTATTGGAAGATCCTGAAGCCTCACGCAAGCTTATTTTTCCAACCTCAAATCCCAATGTCCGAGTATTAATTTTACGCGCAAGCGATGTGCCAACGTATGTTGAACACGGCGCAGCGGATTTTGGTGTGGCAGGTAAAGATGTGTTGCTTGAGCATGGCGCCAATCATGTTTATGAATTATTAGATCTAAAAATTGCTCAGTGTAAGCTCATGACCGCTGGCGTAAAGGATGCACCTTTGCCAAACCGTCGCCTACGTATTGCCACCAAATACGTGAATGTTGCCCGTGCTTATTTTGCAAGTCAAGGACAGCAAGTTGATGTGATCAAGCTGTACGGCTCGATGGAACTTGCGCCCTTGGTTGGTTTAGGTGATTTGATAGTCGACGTGGTTGATACGGGCAATACCTTACGTGCTAATGGACTCGAAGCGCGCGATCATATCTGTGATGTCTCTTCCCGTCTTATCGTCAACCAAGTCAGTTATAAGCGCAAGTTTTCATTGCTTGAGCCGATATTAGATAGTTTTAAAAACAGTATCAGCAGTACTTCATAAATCAGTACATGATAAAAGCGTATCGTAGATTGATAATATCAAGTATGGTTATACAAAATTCCAAACCAGTTTAGCGCTCTAAGGAGAACATAGCGTGCTAAACTGGTTTTATTGTATTTGCATGTCAGCTAATAAAAGCACTGTATAGTCTGAATGTGATTGTTATAAATAAGCTGGCATTTAAGCCCTCATATCATCCTTTTTACCGCCGTATTCATGCTCAAATATAGGACAAAGCCATGCGCCAATTAAGTACGCAAGACGCCGATTTTGACAGTCAGTTGACAGAACTGCTTGCTTTTGAAACCGTTAATGATGCCGATTTACTCAAAACGGTAGATGACATTATTAGTAAAGTGCGTCATGGCGGGGATAGTGTGGTGCTAGAATTGACGCAGCAGTTTGATCAACATCCAGCAACGACGATGAAGGCTTTAGAATTATCCAAAGAGGCACTTGCTGAAGCATTTGCCAATCTTGATGATGTCGTGAAAAGCGCTCTGACCACAGCAGCGACGCGCGTGCAGAGCTTTCATGAGCGCCAAGTACAAGAGTCATGGCAGTATGAAGATGAGTTCGGCAATCGTTTAGGTCAAAAGGTCACGCCGCTTGACCGTGTCGGCATTTATGTGCCGGGCGGTCTGGCATCTTATCCTTCTTCAGTATTAATGAACGCCATCCCTGCCAAAGTTGCTGGCGTCAAAGAAGTCATTATGGTTGTGCCAGCGCCAAAAGGTGTGCTCAATCCCTTGGTATTAGCGGCGGCGCATTTGGCACAAGTTGATCGCGTTTTTACTATTGGCGGTGCACAAGCAGTAGCGGCATTGGCATATGGTACTGAAACGATTCCGGCAGTAGATAAAATCACTGGACCGGGCAATAAATATGTTGCAGCCGCCAAACGCGCGGTATTTGGTCAAGTCGGTATCGATATGATTGCCGGACCTTCTGAGGTACTGGTTTATGCAGAAGGCACGGCGAAAGACTGTGCTGATTGGTTAGCGATGGATTTATTATCACAGGCAGAGCATGACCGTATTGCCCAAGCGATTTTTGTGACCACAAGTGAAAAACAGCTTAAAGAAGTCGCCATTGAAATTGAAAAAGCCTTGGCTGAATTACCCAAGGCAGATATCGCTCGTGATTCGCTAAAAAATCGTGGCGCGCTTATCTTGGTTAAAGACCGTGCAGAAGGCATGGCAGTTATCAATCGCGTTGCGCCTGAGCATTTGGAGCTGTCTGTTGATAATCCAGATGCGTTGCTTGGTAGTATTCGTCATGCAGGTGCTATCTTTATGGGACGTCATACGCCAGAGGCAATCGGTGACTACTGTGCAGGACCGAATCATGTGCTACCGACATCGGGTACAGCACGCTTTTCGTCACCGCTTGGCGTCTATGATTTTCAAAAGAAGTCATCTATTATTTATTGTAGTGAAGCGGGCAGTAAGCCTTTGGCTGAGACGGCAGATATTTTAGCGCAGCATGAGGACTTAGAAGCCCATGCGCTTTCAGCCCGTTATCGTTACCAGTCCTAATTTTCTCAAAAACAATTATTGGAATAACAGTTTTAGAAATAACCATTTCTGTGATTAATAGTAGGATAACTTATGAGTGAATCAAAGATAGATAACAGACTTTGGTCATCTAAAGCGCGTAATTTATCGCCGTATGTTCCTGGCGAGCAGCCCCAGCATGACGACTTGTGCAAGTTGAACACCAATGAAAATCCATTTCCGCCTTCACCAAAAGTAGGTGAGGCGATTATTAAAGTCTTAGCGCAGCAAGCGGATGATTTGCGCTTGTATCCTGCACCTGAGTCTGAAGAATTGCGCGGCGCATTGGCCACGCTTTATGATCTTGATATCAATCAAGTGTTCGTTGGTAATGGCTCAGATGAAGTATTGGCATTGGTATTTGCCAGCTTCTTCTTAAAAGAGCGCCCAATTTTAGCGCCTGATATTAGCTACAGCTTTTATCCCGTTTATGCCAATACCTTTGGTATAGAGCTTGTACAAATCCCATTAGAAGCAGATTTTAGTATCAGTCCTGATGCCTATCGTCGACCTTGCAGTGGTATCGTTATTGCCAATCCAAATGCGCCAACCGGTTTATTATTGTCGCTTGCTGATATCCGTAAGCTTGCAGGCGAGCACTCAAACTCAGTGATTGTGATTGATGAGGCGTATATTGATTTTGCTCAGCTAGAAGAGAGTAGTCCAGACGTAGAAGTATCAGCGGTTAGCCTTATTGATGAATTTGATAACTTGCTAGTTACCCAGACTTTTTCAAAATCGCGCTCGCTTGCTGGATTGCGTGTCGGTATGGCATTTGGTAATGCCTCATTGATTGAAGCATTAACGCGTATGAAAAACAGCTTTAATAGCTATCCACTTGATAAGTTGGCACAAGCTGGTGCAACAGCTAGCGTCTTAGATGTTGAATACTTTGAGAAAACCCGCCAGCAGGTCATTGATTTGCGTACATCGTTGACGGTTGAGTTGACGGTCTTAGGTTATGACGTACTGCCGTCACATGCCAACTTTGTCTTTGCGCGTCCTCATGATGGTGCTGCCAGTCAAATAGCAGAAGTATTACGCGAGCAAGGTATCATTGTTCGTCATTTTGATAAGCCGCGTATTAATGAGTATTTGCGCATTACGATTGGCACCGCTGCCCAGAACGAGCGTTTAATTGATGCGTTAAAAGCGTTAAAAGCGTTAAAAGCGTTAAAAGCGTTAAAAGCGTTAAAAGCGTTACAGGCTGTAGCGGATGTCGAGGCAAATTAATACCTAGCTCAACTATAGTACTAAAACAATGTTTCATAAGTAATAAAAAGAGCCTGCTCACATGATGTTAGCAGGCTCTTTTGCGCCGCTTTAAGCTGTTTTTCAATATAAAGCTCAGTGGTTAGCTGTATTAACAAGGACAGATAATAGGTTGCCGACTTTATCTAGGCATTCCTGATATTCAGCATCGCAGTCAGAGGCAACGGTAATACCTCCGCCCGCCCATAAACTGACTTGTTTAGGGTTGTCTGTTGTGTTGGTTGTCTGTAGTGTGCGAATCAGTACATTCCACTGACCGCTACCATCAAAGTTCATATAACCCATGGTGCCACAATAAGCACTACGCGGTTCAGCTTCTAATTCTGCGATAATCTCCACTGCCCGTTTCTTTGGCGTGCCAGTAATTGATCCTGCAGGCAAACTGCCAAATAAGACGCTTAACGGATGGGTATCTGTCTTGAGCTCGGCGGTAATGGTGCTGACCATATGATGTACATTACTAAAGCTCTCAATCGCAAATAGCTGTGGTACCTTTACGCTACCGATTTTGGCGTATTTACCCAAGTCATTGCGTAACAAATCCACAATCATAACGTTTTCTGCACGGTCTTTTTCGCTGTTGATTAACTGCTGCTTGTAGTCATTATCTTTTTCGATTGTTAAGCCGCGCGGCATGGTTCCTTTGATTGGCTTGGTACGTATATGATGCTTGCCAGTCTCAATATCTTTGCTAAAGGTAAAAAATAATTCAGGCGAACAGCTTAATAATTCAAACTGATGGTTTGATGTATTTACTTTACTTTCATGATTATAGCTATCAATGGCTATATATCCTGCAAAAGGCGCTTGGGTATTAGCGTGCAAAGCAGGTAAATAGTCAATGAGGCTTGTGACTGAATTATCTTCATAAGTGCTTAAATAGCCACTCCATGCTTGGGTTAAATTAATCTGATAACAATCGCCTTGTTGCAAATAATTTTGCGTTTGATGGAACGCCTGCTGATAGTGTCGTTTGCTCCACTGAGCTTCTAGTAATAAAGGCGGCGTTTTACAGGAGTATTTTTTAGTGACATTCTCATTCGATAGTTGATTATCCAAACTATTTAAATAAGATGTTAGCACTCTGATTAGTGCATTTGTATCCTGCTGGACTGAGCTGCTGTCAGGGTTATTATCATTATTTACCTTTAACTGCCAACTGCTTTGACTGTCTGAATCAGCGGTTAAGTAAATATCATAATGCCCCAATAACGCGCACGGCTGTGCTGCCATCTCTATATTAACGGTTGGACTGAGTTCGTGAGCGCTAATGTCATAACTGATAAAACCTATTAAGCCGTGCTGATAACTTGGTTGTTGATCGACGTCTTTAGTTGAGAACGAGCCGTTACCGTGAATGCCATCTATTTCATGAGCCCGACTGTAAGTAATTAATTCCTCTTGCCAGTCGCTATAACTCATATAGCTTGTAGCCGCACTATCACTGGAATTACTATAAAGGTGAACATGCCCACGCCGTGTTTTCTCGATTTTATAAAGGTTTCCCTGTTTAGTAGCATGCAGCGTGTCATTAGTCACAGGATAAACGCACCAGCTCGTCTTTGGTAATAAGCCAATCACAGGTCGCCCATCATTATTGAGCCAAACCAATTGCCAGTTTGCTTTGCTATTTTGTTCTAACAAATGTCGTTGCAGGTGCGGCATTAATTCGGCAGCAGATAAGTCACCAAAACGCCAGCTAGTTTTGCTAGCTGGCGGTAGGGCAGAATCTGTCTGCACAGTGGTATGAGTATCTATTACAACCATAGTTTAAGCGTCAAACTTTTTGATGATCAGTGTTGCATTAGTACCGCCAAAGCCAAAGCTATTGCTCATAAGAGTTTCAAGCTCAACATCACGTTTTTCAGTGACGATATCAAAGCCTTTGGCAGCTGGATCTAATTCTGTAATATTGATACTTGGTGCAATAAAGCTGTCTTGTAACATCAGTAAGCAATAAATCAGCTCTTGTGCACCAACCGCACCTAAGCTATGACCTGTCATAGACTTGGTTGAGCTAATGGCAGGCACTTTACTGATATCGTTATCAAATACTTTGGCAATGGCTTTTAGCTCAGTGATGTCACCAAGTGGCGTACTGGTACCATGGCTATTGATATAATCTACGCTTTCTAAACCCGCTTCAGCAAGTGCTAGCTTCATACAGCGTACTGCGCCTTCACCGCTTGGCGCGACCATTTCTGCGCCATCAGAGCTGGCACCATAACCGACAATTTCAGCCAAAATATTGGCACCGCGTGCTTGGGCATGCTCAAGACTTTCAACGACTACCATCGCGCCACCTGCCGCGATAACAAAACCATCACGGTCTTTGTCATAAGCTCTTGAGGCAAGCTCTGGGGTACCGTTGTATTGAGTGCTGACAGCGCCCATGGCATCAAACATACAAGACTGAGTCCAATGTTCTGCTTCACTACCACCAGCGAGTATCACATCTGCTTTACCCAATTGAATAAGCTCGGCAGCATGACCGATACAATGCGTTGACGTGGCACAAGCCGAGGTTAATGAGTATGAGATACCTTGGATTTTTAGACCAGTAGCAAGCGCCGCCGATACTGAGCTGCCCATTGTTTTTGGTACAGCCATCGCACCAACGCCGCGTAACCCTTTTTCTCGCATGGCGTCTATTGCATTGGCGATATTTTCTGTTGACGCGCCGCCAGAGCTTGCGACCACGCCCACACGCGGATTGTTATTGATGGTTTCTAAAGAGAGTCCAGCGTGCTCAATCGCACTTAACGCACTGACATAAGCATATAGGCTTGCGTCACTAAAAAACCGTTTTAGTTTGCGGTCAATAGCTGAGGTATCAAGCTGTGAGTGATCAATACTGCCGCTGACGTGTGATTTGAACTCGTGCTCAGCATAAGATTCGTTGAATGTGATGCCAGAGCGTCCTTGTTTAAGAGCCTCTGTGACAGTAGCCAAATCATGTCCGATACAAGATACAATCCCTGCTCCAGTGATAACAACGCGGCGCATACAATATTCCTTATTAGTAACGATTTTTTTGATAATTACTTTTAATCATCGTTTTAAAATATCTACTTCTACCATATCACTTCATCTCTATCTGTTTTTGATAACAAAGGTGTTGTTATACCAAGGCATTTAAGTGCTAACAGCGGACGCTAACGTTATCATGGATTCATAGAGAGTTGAGAGAAATAGAATGCAGGTAAATAATGGTACAAGTGTACTTTGAATTATGGCATATGATACCGTATCGAGGTGGCAAAATGTTTGAGTAAATGCAAAATAATAATAAAATAGGGCTTATCAGCAACAATGGTTGTTCTATAGTTTTATGCAGTTTGTTATTAAGAAGCAAACAATGAGGGTGATGCATGCCATGGTAAAAGCTTCTTTAATATGAGCTGATGTAATAGATATACTATGATGGTTAAGTTGTCATCGATAAATGACACTTTTAGATACAAAAGGGCTGATAGCGATAACATTGTTCGCACTGACACTCACAATAGGGGTTCGCTAGAATGGCAAACAGCGTATTATTATAAAAAGAGTGTTAGAGCAGCATTTTAACAATAGTGATTTAACACTTAGTACTTTAACCATATTACTTTATAACAAACATCATATTAAGGATATCAAGATGGGAAAGCGTAGCACTTTATCGAAAGGTATTAGTACGGTTGGCTCTTTTACGCGTGGCAATTTAGAGCGTATGGGTGCCATGATTGATAGCGCGAATGCAAAAACTGGCAAACCGCGTCAATTTAAAGCGGTGAACTTAGGCGATGAAGATTACCAACAAGATTTGTTCCGTGAGCAAACGTTAAAAGCCACTCAGCAGCTATTGGGCACACGCTTTGCTGCTTATGGTAAATATGCCAAAAAAGTGGTGCCGAACAGCTTCTTTGAATCGACCGTTGATGGCGCTTTTGCTCAAATTGCTAAGCTTGCCGACAACTGGAGTCAAATTGATTTACCGAATCAGCATCGCTTTGCCAATATTGTGAGCTTAGACGACGAGCAGCGTTACGCGTTAGCGACCGATATCGCCAATCAAAACCGTGCATTAGCGACGCTTGGCGGTGTTACAGGTTTGGCAGGTTTGCCGGGCTTGCTTGCGGATACGTTATGGTTATTGTTGGTTTCTCTACGCACGGTTTATCAATTGGGCGCTGTTTATAATAAGCCGTTAACTGGTAAGCAAGGCGTCAAAATGGCATATGAGTTACTTGCCAATGCAGATCTCAGCAAAATGCAAGAGAAGCAAGCATTGCTGGCAGGTATTGGTATTGGTAAAGGTTTACTGGATAGTGCCCAAAGCAGTGGTTTGCACAATGAGCTCAAAAACTTAGGCTTGCAGAATAAAAAAGTTAATTTTTACGCAGAGCAAGTGGACAGTATTGCCAGTCAGGTCGGTGTTGATTTGGATCAAATTAACTTAACATGGATACGCCGATTCCTACCAGCCACTGCCGTTATCGTTGGTATGCGCTATAACAGTCAGCTGATTGATGAGGTCATTGGCGTTGCTCAAGCAACTTTTGCGCCAGAAGCTAAGCTTGCCAATCGCGCTATTACGGATGACAGTAGTAGCGAAGTAAAGGTTAGTAAGGCAACGGGCAGCACTGAGCAGAAAGAAGACAAAGCTCAAGATGCCGCATCACTAGAGAAGGAATCTAAAGAAAAAGAATCAAAAGATGCAGCATCAAAAAACATAAAGTCAGACGCCAATGCTGCAAAAGAGGATGCAAAAGATACTCAGAAAAAAGCTGACGATAAAGAAAACGATGTTGATGCTATAGCTGACGAAAAGAAGACTAGTGAAAAGAAAGTCGACAGCACTAAGAATGATAAGCAGAATAGTGCAGATAAATCTTCTGACAGCAAAACAAAAAAAGCAGCTGCTAAGTCGAGTAAATAATAAGCTATTAAGGTTTATTGATTATTTCGTTTTAGAATATTGAAGATCTACGTAATTGCTATTTATCTTTAATGTTGGCGATATCGGCTTACTTCTATTGAAAATTAAACCGATATCGCCATATAGCTCAGGTAAATGACTGTTTTTTATCTCTAAATATCTTATCTAAATGATGTAAGCATCTACTTTTGATACCGTATTTAGTTAGCTGTTTTTTCGGTTATGCCGTTAAAAACAGATAAAGTGGTATAGTAGTAGACTGAATACATATCTATCCGCTGCTGTAAAGTCCAACTGCTCATAAGTGGTTGAAATAGCAGCAACAAGTCTTTATAATACACTGTCCTAAAAATGGGTGTGCCAAAATCTGTCGTTAAAGTCAGATGGATGGTGCGTTTCCCTATTTTTTTGTTTTTTACCAAACGGGAGAAGGATGCCTCATGGCAACAACTAACCAATTGATTCGTAAAGGTCGCAAAACCATCAAGGAAAAGTCAAAAGTTCCTGCGTTGGAAGCGTGCCCACAACGCCGTGGTGTATGTACTCGCGTATATACTACTACCCCTAAAAAACCTAACTCAGCCATGCGTAAAGTATGTCGTGTACGTTTGACTTCAGGTTATGAAGTATCAAGCTACATCGGCGGCGAAGGTCATAACCTACAAGAGCACAGTGTTGTTCTTATCCGTGGTGGTCGTGTAAAAGATCTACCAGGTGTACGTTATCACACCGTTCGTGGTGCACTAGATTGCGCAGGCGTTAAAGACCGTAAGCAAGGTCGTTCTAAATATGGTGCTAAGAAACCTAAGGTTTAATAACCAAACGTTATTAACTGAGTTTCTTTGTATCAAACATTAACTGTGCATGGGTCTAATGTGAATAATTTTTGACCAAATGAGTCATTAACCCTTATCACATAGCGCCATGCAGTAAGGCTGACTGACAACTCGATATAACGCCATCCAATATTAATTGGTGCGAGATTGTGAATGTCAGACACTCCTGAAGAAAAGGATATTTATTATGCCAAGACGTCGCGTCGTTGCTACCCGTGAGATCCTACCGGATCCTAAGTTTGGTAGCCAAACTGTTGCAAAATTCATCAACCATGTCATGAGCCATGGTAAAAAGTCTACTGCTGAGCGTATCGTTTATGGTGCACTTGAGACAGTTGCACAAAAACGTAACATCGAAGATCCAGTATCTTTCTTTGAAGACGTATTAGAAAACGTTCGCCCGATGGTTGAAGTAAAAGCTCGCCGTGTTGGTGGTGCCACTTACCAAGTACCAATGGAAGTACGTCCCTCCCGTCGTACCGCCTTGGCTATGCGTTGGTTAGCTGAAGCTGCTGCAAAGCGTTCTGAGAAATCAATGTCTTTACGTTTAGCAGGCGAATTGAATGATGCTGCTGATGGTAAAGGTAATGCTATGAAGAAGCGTGACGAAGTTCACCGCATGGCAGATGCGAACAAAGCATTCTCTCATTACCGTTTCTAAGCTACTCTTAATTAAGCTGTTCTTTTAAATATAGCTTTTTAAAAGTAGTTTTGGATGACTGGTGTATATCAGTCATCCAAATACAGTTTATTTATTCTATTGATTGTCGCCATTGTTAGTAAATGATTTGAACATAGTTATCGTAAGATAATAAATAGATTGATCATTTAGATGGCGGACATCTGTCAAGATGCTGTTCTGAAAAGGGATGCTATTCTGTAAAGAAAGTCTCCTGAGTTTGATGCCGCACTATTCTTAGTAGTTACTCTTTTTTGCCCGTATTAGGTTCAATGATTAGTAATATTGCAGGGCTGAATGGCTTTGTCATAGAGTAGAGGTAGAGACACAACACATTAATATATACACGAATTTCCCTAGGAAAACACTATGGCTCGTAAAACTCCCCTAAAGCGCTATCGCAATATTGGTATCTCTGCGCACATTGATGCTGGTAAAACGACCACTACTGAACGTGTTTTGTTCTATACCGGTGTTAGCCACAAGCTTGGCGAAGTACATGATGGCGCAGCCACTATGGACTGGATGGAGCAAGAACAAGAGCGTGGTATTACTATCACCTCAGCGGCGACAACTTGTTTTTGGTCAGGTATGGCAAAACAGTTTGACGAACACCGTATCAATATCATTGACACCCCAGGTCACGTTGACTTCACGATTGAAGTTGAACGTTCTATGCGTGTACTTGATGGCGCTTGCATGGTTTACTGTGCAGTAGGCGGCGTTCAGCCACAGTCTGAAACCGTATGGCGTCAGGCAAACAAATATAAAGTGCCACGTCTTGCATTCATTAACAAAATGGATCGCGTTGGTGCTGATTTTTACCGCGTAGTAGAACAGATCAAAACTCGTCTGGGCGGCAAGCCAGTACCATTGGTTATCCCAATTGGTAAAGAAGATGATTTTGAAGGCGTTGTTGATCTAGTAACGATGAAAGCATTGTATTGGGATGAAGCGTCTCAAGGCATGGAATTTGAAGAGCGCGAAATCCCAGCAGAACTACAAGAAAAAGCGGAAGAATATCGTGAGTATCTAGTAGAAAGCGCTGCTGAAGCGACTGAAGAATTGATGAATGAGTATCTTGAGAACGGTGAATTAACTGTTGATCAAATTAACTCTGCTATTCGCCAGTTGACTATTGATAACGAAATCATTCCACTTCTTTGTGGTACTGCCTTTAAAAACAAAGGTGTACAGAAGATGTTGGACGCTGTTATTCAGTATCTTCCTGCACCAATGGATGTACCTGCTATTAAAGGTATCCTTGATGACAAAGATGAAACTGAAGGTACTCGTGAAGCATCAGACGAAGCACCATTCTCAGCTTTAGCATTCAAAATCATGAATGACAAGTTCGTTGGTAACTTAACCTTCGTTCGTGTTTATTCAGGTGTTCTAAAGCAAGGTAGCAGCGTTTACAACCCAGTTAAAATGAAACGTGAGCGCGTTGGCCGTATCGTACAGATGATGGCAAACTCTCAAGAAGAGTTGCAAGAAATCCGTACTGGTGATATCGCAGCCTTGGTTGGCATGAAAGATGTAACCACTGGTGATACGTTGTGTGATGAGCAAAATGTTATTACGCTTGAGCGTATGGAATTCCCAGATCCAGTTATCAGTCTAGCGGTTGAACCTAAAACCAAAGCTGACCAAGAAAAAATGTCAATCGCTTTAGGTCGTTTGGCGAAAGAAGATCCATCGTTCCGTGTACATACTGACGAAGAATCTGGTCAGACTATCATCAGTGGTATGGGTGAGCTGCATCTTGAGATTCTTGTTGACCGTATGAAGCGTGAGTTTGGTGTTGAAGCTAACATCGGCGCACCTCAGGTTGCTTATCGCGAAACGATTCGTAACACGGTTGAGCAAGAAGGCAAATTCGTACGTCAGACTGGTGGTCGTGGTAAATTCGGTCACGTTTGGTTACGTCTTGAGCCTATGGATCCAGCTGGCGATGTTCTTTATGAATTTAAAGAAGAAGTTGTTGGTGGTACGGTACCAAAAGAATTCCACGGTGCGGTTGATAAAGGTATTCAAGAGCGCATGAAAAACGGCGTACTTGCAGGTTACCCAATCGTTGGCGTAAAAGCGACCTTGTATGATGGTTCTTACCATGATGTTGACTCGGATGAGTTATCATTTAAAATGGCTGGTTCTATCGCATTCCGTAAAGGCTTCATGGCTGCAAACCCAACGCTACTTGAGCCAGTGATGAAAGTAGAAGTTGAAACACCTGAAGACTATATGGGCGATATCATGGGCGATCTTAACCGTCGTCGTGGTATGGTTCAAGGTATGGAAGACTTACCTGGCGGCACTAAGCAGATTCGTGCTGAAGTACCATTAGCGGAAATGTTTGGCTATGCCACACAAATGCGTTCAATGTCACAGGGCCGTGCAACTTACTCTATGGAATTCCAAAAGTACGCTGAAATTCCAAAATCAGTTGCAGAAGCTATCATCTCTAAATTCAACAATAAAGATGATGACGAATAAGCAAAAATCTATCGATAATGGCAATATAGGACATATCTCTATATTGTCAGTAGATAATCGAGCAATAATTGGTTAAAAGACTTGTTATTGCTCGTGATTTTCTTATAATATCTGCACATTAGTATGTGCACCCTTTTAACAGTTATCTTAATGTGGTCAGTATTCACTTAATTACTTTATATAAATTAAGCAGTTGACCCTAAAAAAAGAGGAAATACCCATGGCAAAGGCCAAGTTTGAACGTCTAAAACCACATGTTAACGTCGGTACCATCGGACACGTTGACCACGGTAAAACCACCCTTACCGCTGCAATCGCAACCGTAGCTGCAATCACCTCTGGTGGCGAAGCCAAAGACTACGCGTCTATTGACTCAGCACCAGAAGAAAAAGCACGTGGCATCACCATCAACACCTCACACGTAGAATATGACACCCCATCACGTCATTACGCTCACGTTGATTGCCCAGGTCACGCCGATTATGTTAAAAACATGATCACCGGTGCCGCTCAGATGGACGGCGCAATCCTAGTTGTATCTGCAACTGACGGCCCTATGCCACAAACCCGTGAGCACATCCTGCTTTCACGTCAGGTTGGCGTACCGTACATCGTCGTATTCATGAACAAGTGCGACGTTGTTGATGACGAAGAATTGCTTGAACTCGTAGAAATGGAAGTTCGTGAATTATTAAGCGACTATGACTTCCCAGGTGATGACACCCCAATCATCCACGGTTCTGCAACTGAAGCCCTAAAAGGCTCACAAGAAAAATATGGTCAACCAGCCGTTGTAGAACTATTAAACGTTCTTGACACCTACATCCCAGAGCCAGAGCGTGACATCGACAAAGCATTCCTAATGCCAATCGAAGACGTATTCTCAATCTCAGGTCGTGGTACTGTTGTAACTGGCCGTGTTGAATCTGGTATCGTACGCGTTGGCGACGAAATCGAAATCGTCGGTATCCGTGACACTCAAAAAACCACCTGTACTGGTGTAGAGATGTTCCGTAAACTGCTTGACGAAGGTCGTGCAGGCGAAAACTGTGGCGTACTACTCCGTGGTACTAAGCGTGAAGACGTACAACGTGGCCAAGTACTAGCTAAGCCAGGTTCAATCACTCCTCATACTAAGTTTGACGCTGAAGTGTATGTATTGTCAAAAGAAGAGGGTGGTCGTCACACACCATTCCTAAACGGCTATCGTCCACAGTTCTACTTCCGTACCACTGACGTAACTGGCGCAATCCAATTACAAGACGGTACTGAAATGGTTATGCCTGGTGATAACGTTGAGATGGGCGTAGAGCTTATCCACCCAATCGCTATGGACAAAGGTCTTCGCTTTGCTATTCGTGAAGGCGGCCGTACGGTAGGCGCTGGTGTTGTTGCTAACGTATTGAACTAATACTTAACGCTGTCAGAGTAATCTGATTGTCGTTAATAATTAGTCAAAAGCCATCCTCGAAAGAGGGTGGCTTTTTTTTGGTATGGTTTGCTAAATCGCAGAAGTGCTAATCAATTTAGTATTTATTAAAATAAGGTCTGTATGTTTAAAAATTTAAAGCAATAAATCTATCTCAGATTTTGACTTCTATTTTTGATTTTAAACAGAATTTTCTGACTTTTCTTCATTAAAGCAATGATTCATTGTATTAAGCAAATAAAATATCGTCTTAAAACTTGCATTCTTAGTAAAACCTTGTATAATTATCAGCCTTAACACCCCTAGGCGATTGGCTCAATTGGTAGAGCATCGGTCTCCAAAACCGAGGGTTGTAGGTTCGAGTCCTACATCGCCTGCCATCTTCTTATCACATCTTTGTCATACCCCACCATCTCCGAAGTGAGTTCTTTATGAGCAAGAATCAAGATAACCTCGAGACTAAGTTATCTGATGCCAAGGCAGTTACTGGTGGAATGCTGTCCAAAGATAAGCATATTTCAGCAGGTAATCAAACGACTGCTGTTGAGATTGCTAAGACGGGTTCAGTAAAAGATGTGATTTTGTGGCTACTAGCCGCAGTTGTTTTAATTGGTGCAACGTTAGTTAATCAATATCTGCCCGGCTATTGGCAACCTGCCAATGACCTTTGGGTACGTATTGGTATTATCGTTGCGCTTTTTGTATTTGCGCTGTTATGTCTAGCAATGACGAATCAGGGCCGTGCATTTAAAACTTTATTGAAAGACGCTGCTGTAGAACTACGCCGCGTTACTTGGCCTGGCAAAGACGAAACTTTCCAATATACATGGCAAACGATTGTCATGATTGCGGTTGTTGGTTTATTAGTTTGGCTATTAGATAACTTTTTTAATTGGTTCGTTGGCATATTTATTGGTTAATGGCGCGTATTAGCGACTGTTTAGCTAAGATTTATGGATAACGACTTACTTATAATGATCAGGAGCGTGATATGCGTTGGTATATTGTCCAAGCATTTTCAGGATATGAAAAGCAAGTACAGCGTTCATTAACTGATCGTATTAATCGTAGTGAATTCGCTGAGTTTTTCGGCGATGTATTGGTACCTACTGAAGAAGTCGTCGAAATGAAAGACGGCAAAAAACGTAAAAGTGAGCGTAAGTTCTTTCCGGGTTATGTATTGATCCAGATGGATATGAACGACAATACTTGGCACATCGTTAAAGATTGCCCACGTATTATGGGCTTCGTTGGCGGTACGCCAGAGACGCCTGCGCCGATTACGGAAGTAGAAGCTGATCGTATTCTAAACCGTTTGAATCAGACTGAAACTGACCCACGTCCTAAGACTCTATTTGAGCCGGGCGAAGAGTTGTTGGTTATCGATGGTCCATTCACTGACTTTAAAGGGTTGGTTGAAAAAGTGGATTACGAAAAGTCTAAATTACATTTAACTGTAAACGTATTTAATCGACCGACTCAGGTTGAGCTTGAGTTTAGTAAAGTTGAGAAGCTAGATTAAATCAGCAAAAGAGTTCATCAACCGGGGAGCTGTTAGTCAATAAGGTTTATACCACATTGATTTGGCGCTATTACCCATTTAGGAGAGTATCATGGCTAAGAAGATTGATGGTTACATCAAACTGCAAGTGCCTGCAGGCAAAGCAAATCCTTCACCACCGATTGGTCCAGCATTGGGTCAAAAAGGCGTGAACATTATGGCGTTCTGTAAAGAATTTAACGCTGCGACCTCAAACCAAGAGCCGGGTTTACCGATTCCTACTGAGATCACTGTATATAGCGATAAGTCTTTTACCTTCATCATGAAGTCACCACCAGCTGCTTACCTTTTGCGTAAGGCTGCTGGTATTGCTAAAGGTTCTGGTACACCTAACACCGCTAAAGTCGGTAAAGTTGACCGTGCTCAGTTAGAAGACATCGTTAAGACTAAAGATGCAGATTTAACTGCTGCTGATCTTGACGCTGCTGTTCGTACCATCGCTGGTACTGCACGTTCAATGGGCATTACCGTGGAGGGTGTGTAAATGAGTAAACTTACTAAGCGTCAAAAAGAAATCAATAGCCGTATTGAGCACGAAAAACAATACACGATCGAAGAAGCGGTTCAAATCCTAAACGATTTACCAGCTCTTAAATTCAAAGAGTCTATTGATATCGCTGTAAACTTGGGCGTTGACCCACGTAAATCTGATCAAGTCGTACGTGGCGCAACCAATCTACCTGCGGGTACTGGTAAAACCAAACGCGTTGCTGTATTTGCTCAAGGTGCTGCTGCTGAAGCCGCCAAAGAAGCTGGTGCTGACATCGTTGGTTTTGAAGACCTAGCAGAATCAATCAAAGCCGGTAACATGGACTTTGACGTGGTTATCGCTGCTCCTGATGCAATGCGTGTTGTTGGTCAGTTAGGTACTATCTTAGGCCCACGTGGTCTAATGCCTAACCCTAAAGTCGGTACGGTTACGCCTAACGTTGCTGAAGCCGTTCTTAACGCTAAAGCGGGTCAAGCACAGTATCGTGTAGACAAAGCAGGTATTATTCACACGACTATCGGTCAAGTTGGTTTTACTGCTGAGCAAGTAATCCAGAATGCTGAAGCACTTATTTCAGATTTGAGACGTGCTAAGCCTGCTACTTCTAAAGGTACTTTCATTAAGAAAATCACCTTGTCTAGCACCATGGGTCCTGGTCTAAGTATCGATCCAGTGCCATACCGCACAGCGAAATAATTAAGTATGATCTGTTATTCAACGATTTTGAATAATGGGAAAAAATATTTTAAAGAATTAGGTCAGCGTAGCAAACGCTATGCTGTCTAAGACCGTAGGTAGACAGCGGTTTGGTAAAATGGATTATGACTCTTGTAGATCAAAATTCATTACATTGAGCTGCTGTTGTTAATCGATGACAGATGAAAATCTTAATTGTCCTACGCAGACGGTGGCCCACCCAGTTGTTGATAAGAGCCGATAGGGCAACCTATCACTTGATGTCATTCTGATAACGGTGCCGTAATCAGTCGTTATGAGTACATTTGTTTTTAATAAATATACTCGTAACGTGTCGTATCAAGTCAATCTTAGTTTGTAATTTAGATTACAGGATGATTGATTAGATTAAAGGAGTCAACTTATGGCATTAACGCTAGAGCAAAAACAACAAGTTGTGGCTGAAGTGTCTGAAGTTGCTGCTAATGCTTACTCAGCAGTAGCTGCCGAATATCATGGTATTGGTGTTGCAAAGCTTACTAAGCTACGCGAACAAGCCCGTGAAAAAGGCGTCGTTTTAAAAGTGGTAAAAAATACCCTAGCAAAACGTGCGTTTGAAGGCACTAAATTTGAGAGCATGTCAGACCGTATGACTGGTCCATTACTTTTGGCTTTCTCTATGGAAGATTTGGGATCTGCCGCTCGAGTCATTTTTGACTTCAGCAAAGATCACAAAGCTTTAGAGACCAAATTGGTATCAGTTGGTGGTGTTGTTTATGGTCCAGAAGAGCTAGAGCGCGTATCGAAGCTACCAACTCGCGACGAAGCAATCTCTATCTTGATGGCTACTATGAATGCACCAGTGACCAAGCTTGTCCAGACTATGAACGCAGTTCCTGGCAAGTTCGTTCGCACTGTTGCAGCAATCAAAGACGCAAAAGAAGCTGCTTAATTGCTTGTTTTAACGTAACTTTGACATCGCCGATTGCACTTTATTGCCAACACTATTTGAAAATTTGGCAAGCAATCCAAGCGATTTTAAAATCAATTAATTTTTATCAGATAACGGAGAGTTCTCATGGCACTATCTAAAGATGACGTGTTAAACGCAATCGCTGAAATGTCAGTAATGGATATCGTTGAATTAATCAGCGCTATGGAAGAAAAATTCGGCGTAACAGCTGCTGTTGCTGCTGCACCTGCTGCTGCTGGTCCTGCTGCTGCTGCTGCTGAAGAAAAAGACGAGTTTGACGTAGTTCTTGCCAGCTTTGGCGAGAAGAAAGTTGGCGTAATTAAAGCCGTACGTGAAGCTACTGGTCTTGGCCTGAAAGAAGCGAAAGATTTGGTTGAAAGCGCTCCAGCTCCAATCAAAGAAGGCGTTAACAAAGCTGAAGCTGAAGAGTTGAAAAAGAAACTTGAAGAAGCTGGTGCAACTGTTGAACTAAAATAGTTTAACAGCAGTACGAAAAAAAGCTGGTAATGCCTTGCATTATCAGCTTTTTTTTACTATAATTCTTAGCTTGACCTTTTGTGTCTGCCAACAGTCGTAAGCAACAACACGGTGGATACCCATCAAAAGGACAGACGATATACATGCAAGCACACTTAGTAGTTATTGAAATCAGATAATGTGGCTAAACGTCAATAGATGTTTGGCATTTTTTTGTGTCTGCACGTTTTCTATTAACATTATCACTTATATTGACTCTGAATATTACTATTTATAAGCATTATAATTGTCCTATTTATTACTAATCAAAAACTATTGAATAAGCTTTCTAGCGCGATTTTACTGTCAGTATATAGGCTCGTAGACAGTATATATCAGCGACGATATTGATTTTGGCAGTAACCAGTTTGGATGTTAAATCGTTTATACACAATGCTAGTCGCATTTATATTTAGATAAAGTAACTGTCACTTAAGCTTTAAAAGTGACATATTGCCAACACTTTAAGATTGAATTTTTCGCTCTGAGCAGTCATATAGGCTGACTTAAATGACGATAGCAAGATGGTATTTAGAGTGCAAAGCAAGCACTGATTGTTAAGATAGTAATTGATACAACGCCCTAAAAAGATTAACTGTGCTTTAAAAAGAACACCTGTTTTATATTATCGTTTACGTCGCTTAGTTTGCATAGTATTTATGCACGCCAGCCGCGATTTTAATTTGTTTCCACGTTTACTGTAAGGACTCTCGATGGCATATTCTTATACTGAAAAAAAGCGTATTCGCAAAAGTTTTGCTGAATTGCCTACTGTGATGGACATTCCCTATTTGTTGTCTATCCAAGTAGATTCTTATGAGCAATTTTTGCAAGAGCATAAAAAGCCAAAAGCTCGTGAGAATACTGGCTTGCAAGCTGCATACTCTTCTATTTTCCCAATTGAGAGTCACTCTGGTAACGCAGAGCTACAATTCGTTGAATACTATTTAGGTACGCCTGAATTTGATGAGCGTGAGTGTATCTTACGTGGTTCGACATTTGCTGCGCCTATGCGTGTCAAAATTCGCTTAATCATCAAAGACAAAGACAGCAAAGATAAAGACAGCAAAGCGGCTATTAAAGATATCCGTGAGCAAAGCGTCTATATGGGCGAGATGCCATTAATGACCGCTAACGGTACCTTTATTATTAACGGTACTGAGCGTGTAATTGTATCTCAATTACATCGTTCACCTGGTGTGTTCTTTGACCATGATAAAGGTAAGTCGCACTCAAGTGGTAAGGTGCTTTATAACGCGCGTATCATTCCTTACCGTGGTTCATGGTTAGATTTTGAGTTCGATGCTAAAGACTTGGTTTTTGCTCGTATTGACCGTCGTCGTAAGTTATTGGCGTCTATTATTTTACGCGCTTTAGGCTTAAGCACTTCTGAGATCTTAGATTTATTCTTTGATAAAGTAAGAGTTTATAAAGGCGAAGAGCAGTTCGAGATTGATCTGGTTGCTGATCGCTTACGTGGAGAGATGGCACAGTTCGATATCGTTACTCCTGCAGGCGAAGTGGTTGTTGAGCAGGGCAAACGTATTAATGCTCGCCGTATCCGTCAGCTTGAAGAAGCAGGTATGACGAAAATCTCGATTCCTGATGAATACTTATATGAGCGTATTTTAGCTGAAGACATCATCGTTAATGATGAAGTTATTGCTCGTGCTAACACGCTGATTGACCATGAATTATTGGTTAAATTAAGTGCGTTTGAAGCCAGTGAATCTATTAAAGAGTTCAGCATTCTGTTCACTAACGATATCGACCAAGGTAGTTATATTGCCGATACGCTACGTGCTGATAGCACGTCAAGCCGTGAAGAAGCTTTGATTGAAATTTATAAAGTCATGCGCCCAGGTGAGCCACCAACGGTTGAGACTGCTGAGAAGCTTTTTGATAGCATGTTCTTTAACGCGGATCGTTATGACTTATCGAATGTCGGTCGTATGAAGTTTAACCGTCGTTTAGGTCTTGATTTTGTAGATACCGATGACGCTGATATTCAGCGTGAACGTAGCGTATTGACCAATGCCGATATCGTTAACGTTCTAAAAGAGCTTATCGAGATTCGTAATGGTCGCGGTGAAGTCGATGATATTGACCATTTAGGTAACCGCCGCATTCGTTCAGTAGGCGAGATGGCAGAAAACCAATTCCGTGTTGGTCTAGTACGTGTTG
The DNA here is from genome assembly GCF_904846475.1 of Psychrobacter sp. LFX-11D. Classification (NCBI taxonomy): domain Bacteria; kingdom Pseudomonadati; phylum Pseudomonadota; class Gammaproteobacteria; order Moraxellales; family Moraxellaceae; genus Psychrobacter; species Psychrobacter sp. LFX-11D. Next base: position 61,014 of record NZ_CAJHAV010000009.1, on the reverse strand, counting down.
AACGTGCCGTCAAAGAGCGTTTAAGCTCAGCAGAATCTGATAACTTATCGCCACAAGATTTGATTAACTCAAAACCTGTTGCTGCGGCGGTTAAAGAATTCTTTGGCTCGAGCCAGTTGTCTCAGTTTATGGATCAGAATAATCCATTGTCTGAAGTCACGCATAAACGCCGTGTGTCTGCATTAGGACCCGGTGGTCTGACCCGTGAGCGTGCAGGCTTTGAAGTACGTGACGTACATGATACCCATTATGGCCGCGTATGTCCGATTGAGACTCCTGAAGGTCCAAACATTGGTTTGATTAACTCATTAGCAACTTTTGCTAAAACCAACAGCTTTGGCTTTTTGGAAACACCTTATCGCCGTGTAGTAGATGGTAAAGTAACGGACGTTATTGAGTATCTATCAGCGATTGAAGAAGTAGGTACGGTCATTGCACAGGCTGATTCACCAGTAACTGCCGATGGCGCGTTATCTGATGAAATGGTTAGTGTACGTAGCTATGGTGAGTTTGTCCGTATGCCGCCAGAAAAAGTGACGCATATGGATGTGTCGCCAAGTCAGGTTGTATCTGTAGCCGCTGGTCTGATTCCATTCCTAGAGCATGATGATGCTAACCGTGCCTTGATGGGCTCAAATATGCAGCGTCAGGCCGTTCCTACGCTACGTGCTGATAAGCCATTAGTAGGTACCGGTATGGAGCGTCACGTTGCTCGTGACTCTGGTGTTTGTGTTATTGCTAAGCGCGGCGGTGTGATCGAAGACGTTGATGCCTCACGTGTTGTGGTTCGTGTAAATGAAGATGAGATGATTGCTGGTGAAGCCGGTATTGATATCTATAACCTCGTTAAATATACGCGTTCTAACCAAAACACTTGTATCAACCAACGTATTATCGTTAACCAAGGCGATGCTATTGCTGTAGGTGATATCTTGGCCGATGGTCCGTCGACGGATCTTGGTGAGTTGGCATTGGGTCAGAACATCCGCATCGCATTTATGCCGTGGAATGGTTACAACTTTGAAGATTCAATCTTGCTGTCTGAAAAAGTAGTTAAAGAAGATCGTTTCACTACTATTCATATCCAAGAATTGACTTGTGTGGCACGTGATACGAAGCTTGGAACCGAAGAGATTACTGCGGATATTCCAAACGTTGGCGAAGCAGCTCTATCAAGTCTCGATGAAGCTGGTATCGTTTATATCGGTGCTGAAGTTGATGCTGGTGATATCTTAGTTGGTAAAGTGACGCCAAAAGGTGAAACACAACTAACGCCAGAAGAGAAACTACTCCGGGCTATCTTTGGTGAAAAAGCGGCTGATGTTAAAGATACGTCGCTACGTGTACCAACATCAAGCAAAGGCACGGTTATTGACGTTCAAGTCTTTACCCGTGACGGCGTTGAAAAAGATGCACGTGCAAGAGCGATTGAAAAATCACAGCTTGATAGCTATCGTAAAGATTTAAAAGAAGAGTTACGTATCTTTGAAGAAGCGGCTCGTGGTCGTATTGGTAATCTATTAGATGGTCAAAAAGTCAGTGGTGGTTCAGGTCTAAAAGCCGGTACAGTGATGGCATTGGCTGATATGAAAGATATGAGCCTTGAGACCTTGCTTGATATTCAGCCTGTTGAAGAAGAAATCTCTGAGCGTCTAACGCAAATCGCTGAGTACTTAGTTGATAAGCAAAAAGACATCGATGTGAAGTTTGCTGAGAAAAAACGCAAATTAACCGCTGGTGATGACTTACAACATGGCGTACAAAAAATCGTTAAGGTATATCTAGCGGTTAAGCGTCGTATTCAGCCTGGTGATAAAATGGCTGGTCGTCATGGTAATAAAGGTGTGGTATCACGTATTATGCCAGTCGAAGATATGCCTTATGATGAAAATGGTAATACCGTTGACATCGTCTTGAACCCGCTTGGTGTACCATCTCGTATGAATATCGGTCAGGTTCTAGAAACGCATTTGGGTATGGCGGCAAAAGGCTTGGGCGAGAAGATCGATGGTATGCTCAAATCGCAAGCAGCGATCAAAGATTTACGTGACTTCTTAGACAAAATCTATAACCAAGTCGGCGGTGAGCAAGTTGATCTTGATAGCTTGAGTGATGACGACATCATGGCGCTAGCAGACAACTTGCGTGCTGGTGTACCAATGGGCACAGCAGTATTTGACGGCGCAAGAGAAAGCCAAGTTAAAGATCTGTTAGAGCTTGCTGGTATGGATCGCGATGGTCAACAGACGTTGTATGATGGTCGTACTGGTCAGAAATTTGACCGTAAAGTAACTGTTGGCTACATGTATATGCTTAAACTTAACCATTTAGTCGATGACAAAATGCATGCGCGTTCTACAGGTTCTTACTCACTAGTGACGCAGCAGCCATTGGGCGGTAAAGCTCAGTTTGGTGGTCAGCGCTTCGGTGAGATGGAAGTCTGGGCACTAGAAGCTTACGGCGCGACATATACGCTACAAGAGATGCTGACTGTGAAGTCGGATGACGTTGAAGGCCGTACGCGTATGTACAAAAACATCGTCGATGGTGAGCAATATATGGATCCAGGTATGCCTGAATCGTTTAACGTATTGACCAAAGAAATCAAATCACTGGGTATCAATATTGAGTTAAAACAAAGCAACTAAATCCGTTGTTTAACTTAGTTGTCAACTAAAGGCAGTATGCTCATTGCTGCTGCTTTTAGTAATTTGTCTCAACCCTATTCATTGCCTTCATTCATCGTGGCCGCGCTCATAATACGCTGTCAGATGATTATAAAGATAACGGAGAAGCAACTTGAAAGATTTACTCGATATCATGCAAAGCCCTACCAGCAATGGTAACCATGAGTTTGATAGCATCCAAATTACCTTGGCATCGCCTGACGTTATTAAGTCATGGTCGCATGGTGAAGTAAAAAAACCTGAAACTATTAACTACCGTACGTTCAAACCTGAGCGTGATGGTCTTTTTTGTGCCAAAATTTTTGGTCCAGTAAAAGATTTTGAATGTTTATGTGGTAAATACAAGCGTCGTAAGTTCCAAGGCGTTATCTGTGAAAAATGTGGCGTTGAAGTCACGACCGCTAAAGTTCGTCGTGACCGCATGGGTCATATCGATTTAGCGAGCCCTGTTGCGCATATTTGGTTCTTAAAATCATTGCCAAGCCGCATCGGTCTATTGCTAGACATGACACTTCGTGATATCGAACGCGTTTTGTATTTTGAAAGCTACATCGTGACTGAGCCAGGTCTGACTTCTTTGGAGAAGTATCAGCTGCTTGATGACGAAGATTATTATAAAGCCCTTGAAGAATTTGGCGATGAATTCACTGCCAAAATGGGTGCGGAAGCGGTTCAAGACCTTTTAAAAGATATCGATTTAGATTTAGAGATTGATGAGCTGCGTGAAGCGATTCCGCAAACGGGTTCTGAAACCAAGCTTAAAAAGATGTCTAAGCGTCTTAAATTATTAGAAGCATTCAGTGATTCTAATAACAAGCCTGAGTGGATGGTAATGAATATCTTACCAGTACTACCACCAGATTTGCGTCCGCTAGTACCACTAGAAGGCGGTCGTTTCGCAACATCAGATTTGAACGATTTATATCGCCGTGTTATTAACCGTAATAACCGTTTAAAGCGTCTGCTTGAGTTAAGTGCTCCTGATATCATCGTACGTAACGAAAAACGTATGTTGCAAGAATCAGTAGATGCCTTGCTTGATAACGGTCGTCGCGGTCGTGCCATTACTGGTAGTAACAAGCGTCCATTGAAATCTTTGGCTGATATGATCAAAGGTAAGCAAGGTCGTTTCCGTCAAAACTTACTAGGTAAACGTGTTGATTATTCTGGTCGTTCGGTGATCGTTGTTGGTCCAACCCTACGTCTACATCAGTGTGGTCTACCAAAGAAAATGGCACTTGAATTGTTCAAGCCATTTACTTATAACAAACTATTGTCTCATGGTTTGGCGACGACGATTAAAGCTGCCAAAAAGATGGTAGAGCGTGAAGAGCCACAAGTGTGGGATATGCTGGCCATGGTTATCCGTGAGCATCCAGTACTCCTTAACCGTGCGCCAACACTTCACCGTTTGGGCTTGCAAGCATTTGAGCCAGTACTAATCGAAGGTAAAGCCATCCAGCTACATCCTCTAGTTTGTACCGCGTTCAACGCTGACTTTGATGGTGACCAAATGGCCGTTCACGTGCCATTGACATTAGAAGCTCAGCTTGAATCTCGTGCGCTCATGATGTCGACCAATAACATCTTGTCTCCTGCGAACGGTGAGCCAATCATCGTACCATCACAGGATGTTGTATTGGGCTTGTATTACATCAGTCGCTCGTCAGTAAATGCCAAAGGCGAGGGCATGATTTTTGCTACCGTTAATGAAGCATTGCGTGCGATTGGTTCAAACGATTTACATGTTAACGCCAAGATTAAAGTTCGTGTCACTGAAACACATATTGATGATGATGGCAATCGTACTAAAGAGACGAGTATCAAAGATACCGTTGCTGGTCGCTTGTTAATCTGGAACATCATGCCTGTTGGTATGTCGTTTGACGAATGTAATGAAGAGATGACTAAGAAGAATATCTCTAAACTGATCAACTCTTGCTACCGTAAAGTGGGCGTAAAAGAAAGTGTTATGTTTGCTGACCAATTGATGTATCTTGGTTTTGCACAAGCGACACTATCTGGTGTGTCTATCGGTATCGATGACATGGTTATTCCACCACTGAAAAAGCAAATCATCGAAGTCGCTGAAGCTGAAGTGCGTGAAATTGAAGACCAATTTGAGCAAGGCTTTGTAACGGCTGGTGAGCGTTATAATAAAGTGGTCGATATTTGGTCACGTACCAATGACAAAGTCGCTAAAGCGATGATGGACAACTTAGCGACTGATAAAATTATCAACGCTAAAGGTGAAGAAGAAGAGCAGAAGTCATTTAACTCTATCTTTATCATGTCAGATTCTGGTGCTCGTGGTAGTGCCGCCCAGATTCGTCAGCTTGCTGGTATGCGTGGTTTGATGGCTAAGCCAGATGGCTCAATCATTGAAACACCAATTAAAGCGAATTTCCGTGAAGGTTTGACCGTACTTCAGTACTTTATCTCAACGCATGGTGCGCGTAAAGGTCTTGCGGATACGGCATTGAAAACAGCTAACTCAGGTTACTTGACGCGTCGTTTAGTTGACGTAGCACAAGATTTGGTTATTACCAGTGATGACTGTGGTACTGAGCAAGGCTTGCTCATGAAGCCACATATCCAAGGTGGTGAGATCATTGAGAAGTTGGGCGAGCTAGTACTAGGTCGTGTAACGGCACGTGATGTCACTTATAACGATAATGCTGAAAAAATCTTGATTCCAGCGGGTACGTTGATCGATGAGCATTGGGTTAAAGTACTAGATAACAATGCAATCGATGATATTTGGGTACGTTCAGTGATTACTTGTAATATCGAACATGGCGTTTGTTCACAGTGCTATGGTCGTGACCTTGCTCGTGGTCATAAAGTGAATATCGGCGAGTCTGTTGGTGTTATGGCGGCGCAGTCTATCGGTGAGCCTGGTACTCAGTTGACTATGCGTACTTTCCACGTTGGTGGAGCGGCAAGTTCTGCTTCTGTGGACAACAGCATTTCAGTTCGTAGTGCTGGTCAAGCGCATTTTGAAAACATGAAGACTGTACAGCATACCGATGGTCATTTGGTTATCGTATCGCGTTCAGCTGAAATCGCCTTGACCGATGAGCTTGGTCGTGAGCGTGAGCGCTATAAAGTACCTTATGGTTCAAGCGTTCTTGTAAAAAATGAAGACCAAGTTGAAGGTGGTCAAACCATCGCTAAGTGGGATCCGCACACGCATCCTATTATTACAGAATTCGCGGGAACCGCACGTTTCAGTGAGATTACTGATGGCTTAACTGCTACCGTAAAAGTTGATGATGCGACTGGTATGAGCTCGTTTGAGATTCTAGCTACTCGAGATCGTTCAAGCTCAGCAAAAGACTTACGTCCGGCGATTATCTTGAACACAGACGAAGGTAAAGAAGTCGTTTACTTCTTACCTGCTGAAACCATCATTCGCGTTAGCGACGGTGAGAAAGTTGCAGCTGGTTCGATTCTAGGTCGTGTACCACAAGCGTCTTCAGGTACTAAAGATATTACCGGTGGTCTGCCACGTGTAGCTGATTTATTCGAAGCACGTCGTCCAAAAGATCACGCTATCATGGCTGAAATGACGGGTGTTGTTAGCTTTGGTAAAGAAACTAAAGGTAAAAATCGCTTCATTATTACTAATGAAGATGGTGAGATTCATGAAGAGCTGATCCCGAAATGGCGTCAGATTAACGTCTTCGAAAACGAGACGGTTGCTCGTGGTGAGGTTATTGCTGATGGTCCACAAAATCCGCATGACATCTTACGTCTGAAAGGACAAACCGCGCTTGCTGACTATATCGTTAACGAAGTACAGGACGTTTATCGTCTGCAGGGTGTAAAAATTAACGATAAGCACATCGAAGTTATTATTCGTCAGATGTTGCGTAAAGTTGAGATTACTGATGGCGGCGATTCAAACCACTTTAAAGGTGATCAAGTAGAATATGCTGATATCAAAGCACTGAATGCCAAGCTGGAAGCGGAAGATAAATTCCCAGTGCAGTTTGAGCGTCAATTACTTGGTATTACTAAAGCAAGTTTGGCAACCGAAAGCTTTATCTCAGCCGCATCGTTCCAGGAAACGACTCGTGTCCTAACGGCTGCTGCGGTTACTGGTAAAGTGGATGAGTTACGTGGTCTGAAAGAAAACGTAGTCGTTGGTCGCTTGATTCCGGCTGGTACTGGTCTTGCTTATCATAAAGCTCGTAAAGAAAAAGCAGAGCAAAAACTGCAAGATAAAGACTTAAATGCGGCGTTTGATATGTCAGCAACGACTGATGCGACAGACTTTGCAAGCTTCGATGAAGCCTTTGCTCAAGAATTGAATCAAGGTAATCATTAAACTAGATAGCATTTAGTTATTTGAATAAATAAAAAAGCCAGCCTAAGTTGCTGGCTTTTTTTGCTTTAAAATTCCATCACAACAAGTTTTTTCTTGGGAAATGATGAGATAAAATAGTACACTGCATAACTTAAATAGTTAGAGATTTTGGCTCTAGTATTCATAAGTATTCGTAATTTCCGATTATTTTTAGCAGTACTCACTAAAAAGGATAAGCGCATGGCAGATAAAACTCGCGTTGCCAAATATCAAGCTGACCGTACCAATCAAAAGCTGTATTTTTGCCGCCTTGCCTGTCAAGCCGCTGCAGACACGACTGACAAGCAGTTATATCAAGCACATTGTGAGACCGCTATTTTTCATCTATACGGTACGTTTTTAGCTTTTTTACAAGAGCTTGGTCACTTTTATAATATAACGTTGACGACGCCGACATTGCTAGATATCGAAGAAGCACTGATCGAGCGTACGCAAGTATCACCTGAAGTGCAGCGTCTAAAGCAGTTACAGCAGCAAGGATTTCTGGCTGATATAGAACATGCCTATCAGCGTTGTCTATATGCCGTGATATCTGAGCATTCGGTGGATAAGGCGGCTGACGACAAAAAACAAATGCCTGATTTGATTGTCAATGTAGTAACACTTTCCAATCAATGGTTGCCAGATGATGCGACCATACGTGAATGGCGCCAACAGTTTTTGGAGCTGATTGAGCAGCTACGTGCTGGTATGGTGGAATTTTAGTTCTTATGGCTTAGATTATATTTTCAAAGCTTCGTTATGAGTACTTAATGATTAGCTGCTACCTTTAAGCTGAGTAGGGCACAAAATTAAATGCAATTGAAATATGTCCTATAAAAAAGGCTGGCTCAGTGTTTACTGAACCAGCCTTTTTAAATGTATCAATATAGAAAGCAGTCTATTACTCAGGCATCGCTGGCATACGTTCTACAGGCTTGACTACTAATGGTTTTGGTTTCTGCGCTGGGCTATTAGTAATACCATTATTAGCAGGTTTAACATCGGTCGTAACTGCCGGCGTTTCAACAGGTTTTGGAGCAGGTGGCTGGCGCTTCTGAATAGATGTCTTTACTGGTTTTTCCGATTTGCCTGTATCAGTATCTTCGCCATCAAGTTCAGTGACCCCTTCATCCATCATCTCTATAATGTTTTGCTTTTGTTTCTTGGACTTGGCACGGTTATTAATAGAGACCCATTGGCTAGGCGTGTCGTTAAGTTGGGCTTTCATAAAATCCATCCAAACGGGTAGGGCTGCCACACCACCATATTCGCGACGACCCATGGTTGATGGTTGGTCAAATCCCATCCAGACGACGGTAGCATTGGTAGGATGGAAGCCTGCAAACCAAGCATCTTTCGCTTCATTGGTGGTTCCTGTCTTGCCGCCAATATCATCACGTCCCAAAGATCTTGCTTTAAACGCTGTACCACGCTGTATTACATCACGTAAGATATCTGCCATCTCATAAGCGACTTTAGGCTTTAAAATACGCGGAGCTTGTTCAGCGCGTACGTACTGTACAACAGGTGCATTTAGGCGATCTGATTCTGGACTGGCATCGTAAATGCTCAAATCAATCTTATTACTGTCTTTAGTAGGGGTGTTACTCTTGTCAGCCTCTATATTAGTTTCTGTATTTTTACTTGCCGGCGATTCTTTAGCGTCGCCTGTTTTAACGTCTTCAGCTACTTTTTTACTTTCCTCTATTTTTGCATCATATTCTTCAGTTAGTTTTTTATTGACATCGTCGAGCTGCTCATTGAAACATAGGGCACAAGCTTGCTGAGGATTGGCTTGAAATAAAAGCTTATTATTATAGTTATAAATTTGTTCAATAAAATAAGGTTGAATGCGATGCCCGCCATTGGCAAAGGTGGCGTAAGCGGTTGCCATTTGTAATGGGGTTGCTTGACCTGTACCCAACGCTAAAGACAAAGTAGTTGGCAGCTTCTCTTTATCAAGACCAAATTCATCTAATAAGTTGCGAGCGTCAGAGATACCAATTGCTTGCAGCAAGCGAATAGATACTAAGTTACGTGATAAATAAAGTCCGCGGCTTAACGTGATATCACCTAAGAAGCGACCATCAGAGTTTTTTGGTTTCCAGTCACCTACTTGCAGCGGGCGATCCGAAACTATACTATCTGGACGATAGCCTTTTTCTAATGCTGCTGTATATACAAGGGGTTTAATGGTGGAACCCGGTTGACGCCAGCCCTGCAGAGCACGGTTAAATTTACTATGGTTAAAATCAAAGCCACCGACCAAGGCACGAACGCCACCGGTATCAGGATTCAGAGAAACCAAACTACCTTGTATCTCAGGTATTTGACCAAGCTGCCAGCCACCACTAGCAGTCGGTATCAGGCGAATAATATCGTTCTTACTCACTATTTGGCTGGCATTGCTTGGAAAATAACCAATGCGATCAGCAGAGATGTATTTACGTGCCCAGCGCATACCAGACCAATTAACGGTCACGCTTTCTCCTGAAAGCATGGTTGCCTCAAAACTACTGGTATTCACTTTAGTGACTTTGGCAGGCGACATATTGCTATAGCGACTGAAATTCTTTAGCGGTTCATCATTTGCTTCGGCGCCACGCCAGCCATGGCGATGCTCGTAAGCAACCAAGCCAGATAAAATTGCCTTTTCTGCATCTATTTGCGCTTGACTATCAACCGTCAAGCGTACACGCCAGCCGCCATGCATAACTTGCTCACCATAACGATCAACCAGAGCTGCGCGCGTCATTTCGGCCAAATACGGCATATTAACATCCAGCTTTTCTTGATAAAGCTTAATACCAATGGGCGCATTAATGGCTTCGTCATATTGGGTTTTGTCGATGTAACCCAATTCATGCATGCGACCAATAATCCAGTTACGGCGCGTGAGCGCACGGCTTGGATTGGCAACAGGATTGTATTTAGAGGGCGCTTTCGGCAAACCTGCAAGCATTGCCATCTCAGCAATGGTGAGATTTTCTAACGATTTACTATAATATTTTTTGGCAGCCGCACGAATACCGTAAGCGCCTTCACCTAAGTAAATTTTATTGACATAAAGGGTAAGAATGTCGTTTTTACTCAGCTCGTCTTCAATCTTACGGGCTAAAAATAATTCCGTTAGTTTGCGATTTAACGTGCGATCTGAGCTTAGAAAATAATTTTTGGCGACCTGCATGGTGATGGTCGAGCCACCTGTTTGGCTTTCATCATCCGTTACCACTTCGGTGACCGCGCGCCCTAATCCTTTAATACTAATACCGCTGTGCTGAAAAAATGAAGAATCTTCTGCTGCCAAAAAAGCATGGGTCAAGTCTTCCGGTATCTCTTCAAAGGTAATAGGCAATGATAAACGGTTGCCATATTGCCCAATCAATTTGTCATCACTACTATATATCTGTAATGGCATCTCTAAAGTTGCCGTTTTAATCTCTTGTGTGCTTGGCAACGTTGGCGATAAATACATCGCCATACCATAGAAGCCAATAGGAACGGCAAGCGCTAATACAACCGCCAACGCTAGACAGGCAATGAAAAGCCCCACCAAAAAGTGAATGAGACGAACGGTGGCATTTTTTTTGGTCATAGTCAGACTTATCGATTAAGGTTTGCAACAGATAAAAAACATTATACCTTGAACAAAATAGCCAAGTAATAATAAATGTGTAAGTTAGCCTCTACAGGACATTTAAATGCTTGAATCTATCTGTTAAGTAAAGTATTGTACTAAATTATTACAAATAACTATCAGATTGTACACTTAATATAAGGTATAGAGTTTGTGAGGCTATTTACTTCTAAGAGTCGACATTTGATTGGCGTGGATATCTGTACCACCTCAGTGAAGTTGGTTGACATACAGCGCCAACAAGGCGTTTTCCACCTAAGATCTTATGGTACTGAAATATTACCTGAAGGCGTAGTCATCGACAAACTCATTGTAGACACGGAAGTGGTAGGCAATACTATAGCAGGCTTGGCAAGGCGTTGCCAAGCGGCGGGTAGTAGTGCAGCCACAGCAGTCTCAGGATCAGCGGTGATTACTAAAATCATCGATATGGATATGGTGCTAAGTGACGTTGAGCGTGAAGCTCAAATTCGTTTGGATGCTGACCAATACATACCTTATCCGCTAGAAGACGTCAATTTGGACTTTGAAGTATTGGGTCCCTCTCTTATTAATGATGACATGGTGCAAGTACTGCTTGCCGCCTCTCGTTCAGAAAACGTTGACCAAAGAGTTGATGCCTTAACCTTTGGTGGTCTGCAAACCAAGGTAATGGATATTGAGTCGCATGCCATTGAGCGTGCTTTTGGCTTGATGGCAGACAGTCTGCCAAACTTGCCAGATTTGGTGGCGCTGGTTGATATCGGACACAATCAAACAACATTATATGTCGCCAAAAATGGCGAGTTTATCTATAGTCGTGAGCAGTTATTTGGAGGCAGTCAGCTGACGGAAGCCATCCAAAACCGCTATGGTTTGTCTGCTGAAGAAGCTTCTATTAGTAAGCGCGAGCGTGCTCTACCTGATGATTACTATACTGATGTCTTAACACCATTTATAGAAAATACCATCCAACAAATCACTCGCTCTTTACAGTTTTATTTCTCCTCAAGTCAATATAGTAGTATCGATCATGTGGTCCTTGCTGGTGGCAGTAGCTCTATTGCGGGTCTTGCTGGCATGGCGCAGCAGCGATTGGGCGTGCCTGTGAGTATTGCAAATCCGTTCATTAATATGACTATTGCGCCGCATATCGATCATGAGCAACTGGCGATTGATGCACCCAGCTTAATGGCCGCTTGCGGTCTGGCGTTAAGGAGCTTTGACTAATGGCTCGTATTAACCTACTGCCCTGGCGAGAAGAAGAGCGTGCCCGCCGCAATAAAGAGTTTATCACCTTGGTGGTGGCAGTGACACTGTTGTCTCTGCTTGCAGCATTTGCGACGTGGAGTTATTTTAATAACGAACTTGCTGAACAATTAGATGCCAATGCACTGATTGAACAAGAAAACGCTCGCTTGGATAAAGCGTTGGTCGAGATTGATAGCTTAGAGCAGCGCCGTGAAGATATCATCTCACGTATGCAAGTTATTCAAGACTTGCAAGGTCGACGTCCTGTACCTGTACGTCTATGGGATGATCTTGCTAAAGCCATTCCGCCAGCGCTTTATTTGAATAATCTAAAACGTGAAGGGGATGTATTAACATTGACAGGTCTTGCTGACAATCCAAACGTGGTATCAAGCTTGATCCGTAATCTTGATAGCAGTAAGTGGATGGGCGATTCAGCCGTAAGTAATATTCAGCAAAACATTACCGCTTATCAAGCAGCCCCCGTTTTGGAAAATACGGTCACTACGCCAGGTGAACAACCGCGTCCTATTTATCCTGAAGACAGCTATGTGCAGTTTGTGATCACGACTAAAGTACAGTCTGAATCAGCCGTTCCTGTAGAAGGTGCTGATGGCGCTATTGTACTTGGAGGTGAGTTATGAAACTGACCCGTAAAAAAACCCGTATTAAACTCAAAAAGACGGTGATAAGACAAAGAAAACAGTTTGATTTAAATGAGTTTCGCCGCAGTTTTGAGTCATTGGATTCTGAAAACTATGGTAGTTGGCCGCTCCCTGTTAAAGTCACCGTCATTGGTTTTATTATTGCTTTGATTGCTGCTTTGTCATGGGCATTACCAATCAGCAGTAAAATCGATGAAATTACAGCAGCAGAAAGCCAACAACAAACCTTGCTCGATAGCTACCGTGAAAAAGAATCGCGCGCGCGCCATCTACAAGCTTATCAAGCTCAAGTGATTCAAATGGAAGCGGAGTTTAATACTTTGCTTGACCAGCTACCAAAAGATACCCGTGTATCAGAATTGGTTGAGGGTATCAATATGACGGGCGTGGGCAGTAACATCCGTTTTCAGGACATATCTGTCGAGCCTGAAATTGAAAATGAATTCTTTATTGAGCAGCCTATTCGTATTGCAGCGTTGGGTGACTACCATCAATTTGGTAGTTTTATCAGTGGTTTGGCAGCTTTACCAAGGATTATCACCATGCACGACTTCGAAGTCAGTAATCCGCAGCCAACCTTGGATGTTTTACCCGAGCTAAATTTGGTATTGCAAACCAAAACCTATCGCTCAAAAGAAGCGGTCCCTGAAGGTGATGCAGTGGTGGCTGAAGCTGTACCCACCGATGCTGCTGCAGGAGGCAACTGATGACTAGCCAAAAATTGCCTAAGTTAAGGTTATTGCTGTTAAGCGCTACTATTTTATCTCTAACGGGTTGTACGGATCGTATCGGTTTAGCAGAACAGGCAATGGCTGATATCCGTAACCAGCCTGCGCAGCCGATTGAGCCTCCTCCTCAGGCCGAGCTGGTAGAAGATTTTGTCTATAGCGCCAGTGCGCAGCGTAGTCCATTTTTGCCACCGAGTTTAGTGAACGTACAAGGTCCGACCACCTTTATTGACGGGGTACGTCCTGATATAACTCGAGTCAAAGAACCGCTTGAACAGTACGAGCTGACACAACTGATTTTTCGCGGTGTGGTTATCTCGCCTGAAGGTCAACAGTACGCTTTAGTACAGCGTCCTGATGGCTCAGTTGCTAGTGTTAGAGTGGGTAATTATCTTGGATTGAATGACGGTCGTATTGTTGAAATCACGCCGACTCAGATTAACTTGATTGAAATTGTGCCAGACAGCCGTGCTGGGTTTGTTGAAAAACCCCAGTCGCTGGTGTCCCCTATAAGCTAAGTCGGCAGATTTTTTGAGGAATAAATAATGACAGTACGCAATAACAAGGTAATGACGATGAGCAACCGCGTATCTTCTACTTTTGCCATCTCTGCATTGGCAATGAGTATGGTAGCTGTAAGTAGCAGTGCCCATGCCGAGCAGCGCATCAACACTGTCTCTGTGGTGCAGACTGCGCCAGCCGTAACGCAAATGCGTTTAGGGTTTTCAGGTGCGCCAGTATTACCAGCCGCTTATCAGCTCGACAATCCTAGCCGTTTGGTGCTGGATTTTGAACAGGTGCAAAACGGTCTTGCTAGTCGCTTTAAAGAATATAATATCGGTATGGTCAATGAGGTCACCACCTTAAATAGTGACAATACCACCCGTCTTATCGTTGGGCTAAAAAAGACGGGCAACTATACCACCGCGATTGATGGCAATGAATTATTGCTGACGATTACGGACCCTAATCGTCCAGTGATTGCTCCGGTGGTCACGAAAGTCATTACCAACGACCCTGTACAAGATGTCCTAAATGGCAATTCGGCTATTACTACCACGGCTGTGGTTACGCCCATTGTTGAAACCAGTAGCGTTGCTGTTGCGCCTATTAGAACCACGGTCACAAAAAACCAAGTACCTGCTGACACCATGGTCGTACGTGTCAACCCTTTATTAAGCCCACAACTTGCCTCTGCACAAGTCAGCAAGCAGTATAGCTATGATGGGCTAAGCGCTGTGAATTTTTCAGCAGGGAATGATGGCGGTGGTAACGTTAGTATCTCACTTGCCAATGAAGCGATTCCTGTAGACGTTCAGCGTCAAGGTAATAAGCTGGTTGTGCGTTTGACAGGCAGTACCGTACCTAGAAATCTGCTACGCCGATTGAATGTTAACGGTGGTTTGGTAGACAGTATTGATACTAAAAACCAAGGTCAAAATGGTGTTATTACCATCAATATGAAAGACGACTTTGAATATCAAGCCTATCAATCAGGCAGTCAGCTCAATATTGGTATCAGACGACCTGAGCTGCTACGTGAGCCGACGCTTGAAGAAAAAGTCTATACTGGTGCAGCGCTATCTATGGAGTTTCAAGATGTTGAGATTCGTAGTGTCCTAGATATCTTAGCGCAGTTTACAGAGATGAATATCGTTGCTAGTGATTCGGTCGCCGGTAATATTACCTTGCGCCTTATCAACGTACCTTGGGATCAAGCACTTGATATCATTCTTAAAAGTAAAAATTTGGGCAAACGTGAAAACGGTAACGTAATTTTGGTTGCGCCTTCAACTGAGCTTGCTGAACAAGAAGCACGTGAGCTTGAAGCCCAGCAAGCGGTTGAGTCTTATGCACCGTTACGTACTGAATATATCCGTCTAAGCTACGCAAAAGCGGCAGATGTCCTAACCCTGATCTCTCAAGGTAGTGGTGGAGCCTCTGGCGGTAGCAATACTGGCAGCGCCAATGCTAATACTAAAGATAGCAATAGCTTGCTCTCTAATCGTGGGACGGTAACAGTCGATGAGCGTACCAATACTTTGATTGTTAAAGATGTGGCAGCCAGCATTGAAAATATCCATAAGCTGATTGGTAAAATCGACATTCCTGTCCGTCAGGTCATGATTGAAGCGCGTATCGTTAGCGCGACTGATAGCTTTAGTAAAGAGATTGGCGTGCGTTGGGGTATCTTATCAAATGGCGCTGCCAATAACCGGAACTTGTTGGTCGGTGGCAGTAACCAAACTTTATGGGACTTAAAAGATTTTGATGTGCAGACCACGACTATTAATGGTCAGACCGTCTCTTATCCTAAATACGATATCACTCGTCCTGACAATCTAAACGTTGATTTAGGCGTTGATAATCCAGCAGGTCGTATTGCCTTTGGTCTGCTAGGTATTTCTGATTTTATGCTCGATCTCGAATTGTCAGCCATGCAAGCAGACAACCGCGGTGAAGTGATTTCTACGCCGAAGATTTTGACCTCTGATAAGCAAACGGCAAAAGTATCTTCTGGTACGCAGATTCCTTATCAAGAAGCATCAGCAAGTGGTGCAACTACTACTAGCTTTAAAGAAGCTGCTTTAAGTTTGGAAGCCACGCCAAATATTACTCCAGATGGTAAGATTGGTTTGCAGCTGCTAATCACCAATGGCACACCGACCATTATTAATAATCAGGTTGCCATCGCTGAAGACTCGATTTCTACCAACGTTATTGTTGAAGATGGTCAAACCATTGTATTGGGCGGCGTCTTTAAAAACCGTACTAATAATGGCGTCGATAAAGTACCTTTCTTAGGTGATTTGCCTTATATCGGTCGTGCCTTCCGTAAAGACGTGCGCAGCAATACCAAAGAAGAGCTGCTGATATTTATCACGCCGAAACTGATCAATGATGGTATTAGTCGCTTAGATTAGTCAGATTTTAGTTGGTTTTGAGTCATAAAAAGCAAGCCTTAGTGCTTG
The DNA here is from genome assembly GCF_904846475.1 of Psychrobacter sp. LFX-11D. Classification (NCBI taxonomy): domain Bacteria; kingdom Pseudomonadati; phylum Pseudomonadota; class Gammaproteobacteria; order Moraxellales; family Moraxellaceae; genus Psychrobacter; species Psychrobacter sp. LFX-11D. The sequence goes on along the minus strand of NZ_CAJHAV010000009.1, from coordinate 44,741 downwards.
CTTTTTTAATGGTTGATTTTTAGGCTGGCAAGGATTTTACTAACAATAATCACAGCTCATTACTAGCCAGAATATCAATGACGTTGTATCATACCTAATTTAGCTGAGTGAGTACTATGGTTGAGGAATTACCGTCGGTATTTTTGGTAGGGCCGATGGGAGCAGGGAAGACCACAATCGGCAGATTACTGGCAAAGCAGCTCGGGCGCTCGTTTGTAGACAGCGATTGGTATATCGAATCGCAGACCGGTGCCGATATCGCTTGGATATTTGCCAAAGAAGGTGAAGCAGGCTTTCGAGAACGGGAAACGCGTGCAATCGATGAGCTAACACAGCAACCGCAAATTGTTTTAGCGACTGGTGGCGGTGCTGTGATGGCAGCTGAAAATCGTGAGTATTTAAAGCAGCGCGGTATCGTTATATATCTCAATGCGCCTGTCGATGTACAAATGGCTCGTACTGCGAAAGACAAATCGCGTCCTTTATTACAGCAGCCAAACCCTAGAAAAATACTGCAAGGTTTATATAGCGCGCGTGATCCATTGTACAGGGAAGTAGCACATATCATTATGCCAACAGGACATACGTATCCACGGCACATGGTCAATCAATTATTACAGCAGCTTAACTCATTTTGTATCTCTACGTCTGTCGATTCAGAGCCTGAAAAAGACTGATGTCAAAAAATGACTAGTATGACCAATATTATCGAATACCTATTTAGTTAAATTTTACTCGTAAGAATTAAGGAGATTTTCATGGCAACGCCACTGTTTCATGCTGACTTGACAGTACATACGCAAAGTCATGACTATCCAATCGTCATTACTGAAAACGCAATAGCAGAAAATAGCAGTATGGCTAGCCAAGTTGCCCCTTATATTACAGGTCGTCAAGTCCTTATCGTCACCAATGAAACGGTTGCGCCTTTATATTTAAAGGCTTTACAAGAGGAACTTGAAGCGCAGTTTACCGTCAAAGTCTGTGTGCTCCCAGATGGTGAACAATATAAGAACCAGTCGAGTATCAATCAGATTTATGACGTGCTGATGGCAGCGCATTTTAATCGTGATGTGACTCTGATTGCGCTTGGTGGTGGTGTCATTGGTGATATGACGGGATTTGCAGCGGCAAGCTTTATGCGCGGCGTCAATTTTATTCAGATACCAACCACCTTGCTGTCTCAAGTGGATTCAAGTGTCGGCGGCAAAACCGGTATCAATCATCCGCAAGGCAAAAACATGATTGGCGCATTCTGGCAGCCGCAAATGGTATTGGCAGATATGAGTACACTCAAAACCCTGCCAGCGCGCGAGCTGTCAGCAGGGCTTGCTGAAGTTATTAAATATGCGCTGATTATGGATGCCGAGTTCTTGACTTGGCTTGAGCACAATCTGCCTGCGATGATGGCTTTGGATTTAGCGGTACTGGGTGAAGCGGTCAAGCGCTGCTGCCAGTACAAAGCTGATGTTGTCGCCCAAGATGAAAGAGAATCAGGTGTACGCGCTTTATTAAATTTTGGTCATACGTTTGGTCATGTGATTGAAACTCATGAAGGTTACGGTAGTTGGCTACATGGTGAGGCAGTCGCTGCGGGCATGGTACAAGCGGCTGAGCTGTCACAAAAAATCGGCTGGTTAACGAGCGATGAGGTTGCTCGTGTTAAGCGCATATTGTCATTAGCCAATTTACCGATCACGCCGCCGCCTATTGAAGTTCAGACCGCTTTGGACTTAATGGGGCATGATAAAAAAGTGAAACACGGACAAATCCGCCTTATTTTGTTAAAATCATTGGGTGAAGCAGTATTAACCAATGATTTTGACCCGCATCTGCTCACCGATGTGCTAGCCACGCATGCACCGTAAGCTATAAAAGAACATACATTATAAATGGCTATGAGCAATTAATTGTTTTCAATATAGAAATAGCACGGTACTAAAAGCGATTCTCGTTTATTTTGAAGTGAGTATAGAGCGCTTGGTTTTATCTTTATCTGTATAATTTTTATGACCCTATCCTAAGCATATCTTTACCAAGGACACCTCCATGGCAGCATCTCGCTCGACGACTCGTACCGCGAGTCAATCCTATCGCCGTCAAGCGCTGATTTGGCTGATAGCGACTCTGATGTTGGGTGTGACCACCGCTTTGGTATGGATGTTTAGCCAAACGCCAGCGATGGGCGCCAAGATAGAAAACGCGCCCATAGCAGCGCCGAAAACACTGAGTGCGGAGCTTGAGCAGCCATTGAAAATTGAATCGCTGCATGAGCTTGATACTGACGTACAACCGATAAGTTTTGATGAAACGGTTCGTGATTTGCGCAGCTATCCTGATGAATTTAAAGATAAGCGTTATCTGCTTGCCAACAAAGGCAAGTGGACAGTACAGGTCATGAATGTCGCTGAAAATGAAGTGATTGTCAGTTATCTAGAAGGACGTGAAGACCGTAGCAAATTTACATATTTCCGCTACCTTGATGAAAATGAGCAAGTCCGTTATATGCTGACTTATGGCTTGATGGGTAGTCCACAAGAAGCAGTTGGTGCGGCTAAGCTGATAGATTTTAAGCTGCCTGCCAATGTGCGAGTATTGCCTGAAGAGATCAATCGCTACGTCAGCATCATTGATAATTATGAGCGCCCTGATCCTGTAAAAGATTTGAGTACAAAACGCACCCGTGCCGTCAATCTGCGACCAACCAAGCGTGAAGTGCCGCTACGTCAAAAAACACCTACGGTAAATAACAGTGAGCAATCCGCAAGCAATGCGACCAACCGTACTCCTCAAGAATCGACCAATAGCAGTGCGACTGAAAGCATTCGTCAGTCCGTTGATACCTCTGATACCTTGACAGTTAATGAGGAGCGTATTTTTGGTATGGAAGAGCAATCTCCTACTACCTCAGCCCCTAAAAGTACTGATAATAACCGTAAGCCTGAGCAAGAAAGCAAAAAGCCTGTTGTATCTGGTGCTGATACTAATTCAGCGAAAAAACCACCAGTGGTTGCCACGCCTAAGGCGCCGAATAACACTGCCAATCCCAACAGTACAAATTTAGATAATAAAAATTCAAGTGCAAGCTCGGCGAATAAAAATGCCAATAATAGCTCTAACAATACGGCAGTGCCAAAAGCCAAAAACGATAGTATAAAAGAGCTCATCGAAGAAAAGAAAGACTAATTTTAAGTAAGCACATACGTCAAAAAGCCCACTAAAAAATACAGTGGGCTTTTTTATGAATCATTTACTTATGGGTTATGATATCTTGTATAACCAATAGCAATATAAACACTTACAAAATCTGACGGATGAATCGGCAGAAAAGACTAGATTTTTTATCAATCATTCACTAATATAAGGATGGGTGACGTTCTGTATAGTTATCGTAAATGGTCATTTGTTAGCTTCTAATTTAAGAAGATTTTATTAGATTTAGGATAAATGATTAACAGAAAACATCATATCTCAAGCGCTGCTACTTGTTAGCTAGTTACTAGTTATCCGCTACGATCAGCATATCGCAAGTGGCGCAACTTCTCTTACTATCATCCTTATTAGGATTGTTAAGGCGCTTGAATATAGGCGTCTTATATTCACATTTGATGGATAAACTGCGTTTTTTCAGCTATTTACTAGTTTGGTCATTGAAGGTTATAAGATTCATATTGGAACCTATAACCAACATAAGATCGACAAGTAGTCACGTTGAAGTGCTTAATATTTTGATTTGCGACGATTGACATTGAATACTTTCACCAAGTTATCCTATCAGTCCGCGTTAAATTGATGGCTCAAATGTTGCTAGCATACAGGGTACTTTGATAATTGTTCTTATCATACCCAGCGCACTGGCAATAATTTTTCTGCTCGCGCTTTGTTAATCCGGATATGTAAATATAATCCAGCCCGTTCTGCTTGCGGAAAACGGTTTGTGCATCACATTGGTTGCATAAACTTCCGCTTACTTAAAAGGACCAGCTATGTCAATGATTTCCTCCCATACGCATTTGGCCTCGCCAGATGACTTTTCTGACAATTGCGGTTTTGGTTTGATTGCTCATATTGAGGGTCAGGCCAGTCATGACTTGGTGAAAACAGCCATTCACAGCCTAAGTTGTATGACCCATCGTGGCGGCGTGGCAGCTGATGGCAAAACCGGCGATGGTTGTGGTTTATTATTAGCGACGCCCGTTGCCTTTTTTAGAGACATTGCAGCAGAGCAACAGTTTGAGATAACGGATAACTTCGCGGTTGGTATGGTATTCGTCAATCCAGATACGGCAACGGCTCAGCATAGCCTACAAGTATTAAATGAAGAGATTGCCGCGCAAGGCTTAGAAGTAGCCGGCTGGCGCGATGTACCACTTGATTTAAGCATTGTCGGTGAAATTGGGCGTCAGACATTACCAGATTTTAAGCAAGTATTTGTCAATGCGCCGGATGGTTTGGCAGCAGATGATTTTAATCGCAAGCTGTTTGTGGCGCGTAAAAAAGCTGAGCAACGCTTGGTTGATGATGAGCTGTTTTATGTCTGCTCATTGAGCTGTCAGACTATTATTTATAAAGGTTTGGTGATGCCATCAGACTTGCCAGCTTTCTTCTTAGATTTGCAAGATGCGCGTTTGGCGTCGCATATCGTGGTATTCCATCAGCGCTTTTCAACCAATACGCTACCGCGCTGGCCACTAGCCCAGCCTTTCCGCTATCTGGCGCATAATGGTGAGCTAAATACCATCACCGGCAACCGCAGCTGGTCAGAGGCGCGTACGCCAAAATTAAAATCAGATAAATTACCCAATTTGAATGAGTTAACGCCCTTAGTTAATAGTAGTGGCTCAGACTCATCTAGCTTAGACAATATGCTAGAAGTTCTGATGTCAGGCGGTATGAGCTTGTTTCATTCAATGTCGATACTGGTACCACCTGCTTGGCAGAATGTCGATAGCATGGATATGGATCTGCGAGCGTTTTATGAGTTTTACTCACAGCATATGGAAGCATGGGACGGTCCTGCAGGGCTTGTGATTCAAGATGGTCGCTATGCGGTCTGTATGCTTGATCGGAACGGTTTACGTCCATCGCGCTGGGTGACGACGAAGAATGGTTATATTACAGTCGCCTCAGAAGTAGGGGTTTGGGATTATAAGCCAAAAGACGTGCTCGCTAAAGGTCGTGTTGGACCCGGTCAGATGCTAGTCATTGATACTCAAACCGGTCAAATAATGGATACCAAAGCCATCGCGACCTTGCTCAAAAAGGCGCATCCGTATCGTAAATGGTTACGCGACGAGGCAACTCGTATCCGTGATGATGAGCGCTTAGAAGAAGAGTTGGCGGCAAAAGCATGTCGCGGTGAGCCGCTAAAAGCATTGCAAAAAATGTATCACATCACCAATGAAGAACGCACAGAAATCATCCGTCCTAATGCCGAAAATGCCCAAGAACCAGTCGGTTCGATGGGTGATGATACGCCAATGGCAGTACTATCACAGCAGATCCGCCATGTCGGTGATTTCTTCCGTCAGCAGTTTGCACAGGTCACTAATCCACCGATTGATCCGCTACGTGAATCTATCGTCATGTCATTACAGACCTGTCTTGGTGCTGAAACCAACGTGTTTGCACCATCGGCACGTGACGCGCATCGCCTTATCTTGTCATCACCAGTGCTCTCAGCAAGTAAGATGCAGCAACTTGAAACTGTGAATGATCCTGCTTTTAAGATGGCACGTATCGACTTAAATTATGACCGTACATTAGAACTTTCCGCTGCCATTATCTCTATCTGCGAGCAAGTCGCCAGTAGCATTCGTGCTGGTCATACCTTGATTGTCTTATCTGATAAAGACATTGCGGTAGATAAAGTCCCTGCCAACGCCATAATGGTCACAGGGGCGGTGCATCATTATCTGATTGCAAAAGGTATACGTACCGATGCCAATTTAATTATTGAAACTGGTCTGGCACGTGATTCACATCAAGTCGCGGTATTAATTGGCTTTGGCGCGACCTGCGTTTATCCTTATCTAGCTTATGACGTGATTGATGATTTGGTTGCGACTGGCGAGCTGCTTGGTGATCCGATTCAGGCACGGGTAAATTTCCGTAAAGGCTTAGATAAAGGTCTGCTAAAGATTTTATCAAAAATGGGTATCTCTACCATTGTATCGTATCGCGGTGCCCAGTTATTTGAGGCGGTAGGTCTTTCTGAAGAAGTGGTTAATCTGTGCTTTAAAGGCGTGCAAAGTCGTATTAAAGGCGCAACCTTTGCTGATTTGGCAGCAGATCAAGCGCAGCTTGCGGCAAATGCCTTTAAGCGTCGCGCCCCACTTGATCAAGGCGGCTTATTAAAATTTGTCTTTAATAAAGAGTATCATGCCTTTAATCCTGATGTGATTAATAGCCTACATTTGGCGGTACGAACTGGTAATTATGACAATTACCGTCAATATGCAGAAATTGTCAATAGCCGTCCGGTCGCTACTTTACGTGATTTACTACAGCTTAAAACGGACAATCCACTTGACGTTGATGAGGTTGAAGATATCTCAGCCATTTTGTCGCGTTTTGACTCTGCTGGTATGTCGCTAGGTGCGCTGTCGCCAGAAGCGCATGAAGCCATTGCCATCGCTATGAATACCATTGGTGGTCGCTCAAACTCAGGTGAGGGCGGCGAAGACCCTGTACGTTATGGGACATTGCGTAACTCAAAAATTAAACAAGTTGCCTCTGGTCGTTTTGGGGTAACGCCCGCCTATCTGCGTTCAGCAGAAGTCATGCAGATCAAGGTTGCTCAAGGGGCAAAACCTGGTGAAGGTGGTCAGCTGCCAGGTGGTAAGGTTAATGCTTTAATCGCCCGCTTACGCTACTCTGTGCCTGGAGTGACGTTGATTTCGCCGCCGCCGCATCATGATATTTACTCGATTGAAGATTTGGCGCAGCTTATTTTTGATCTTAAGCAAGTCAATCCAGATGCGTTGGTGTCAGTTAAGTTGGTTTCGCGTCCGGGTGTTGGCACGATTGCAACAGGTGTGGCAAAAGCCTATGCTGACTTGATTACTATCTCAGGTTATGACGGCGGTACGGCAGCATCACCTCTGTCGTCTATCCATCATGCTGGCTCGCCTTGGGAGCTAGGTCTTGCTGAAACTCATCAATCATTACGCGTTAATGGCTTGCGTCATAAAGTCCGTATTCAAACCGACGGCGGTCTAAAGACAGGACTTGATGTGGTCAAAGCCGCCATTCTTGGTGCTGAGAGCTTTGGTTTTGGCACCACGCCGATGATAGCCGTCGGTTGCAAATACCTACGTATTTGCCATTTAAACAACTGCCCAACGGGCGTTGCCACTCAAAAAGCCCAGCTACGCGATGATCACTTCATCGGTGAAGCTGAAATGCTGATTAATTTCTTTAAATTTGTCGCAACCGAAACACGCGAATGGCTTGCAAAGCTTGGCGTGCGCACGATGGAAGAGTTGGTTGGACGTACTGACTTGCTTGATATATTAGAAGGCAATACTGCTAAGCAACAGCATCTTGATTTATCGCCTCTATTATTTAGTCATCCTGCCAGTAGCGGCAAAGCGCAGACTTGTCAAGTTGAGCGCAATGAGCCATTTGATAAAGGCTTGCTTGCTGAGCAGATGATTAGTGATATGCTGCTGAATATTCGTCAAGGCAATGGTGGCGACTATAGTTATTACGTTGGTAACTGTGATCGCTCGATTGGGGCGCGTATCTCAGGCGAGATTGCAGAGTTATGGGGCAATCTTGGCATGAGTGACAAACCTATTAAGCTGCATTTGACCGGAACAGCAGGACAAAGTCTAGGTGTTTGGAATGCTGGTGGCTTGCATATTGAGCTTGAAGGCGATGCCAATGATTATGTTGGTAAAGGCATGGCAGGCGGTGAGATTGTAATTTATCCACCAAAAGACTCAAGCTTTGTGACGCAAGATACTGCCATTGTAGGTAATACCTGCTTGTATGGTGCAACAGGTGGCAAGCTATATGCTGCTGGTACGGCAGGGGAGCGTTTCGGTGTTCGTAACTCAGGTGCTCATGCTGTTATCGAGGGCACAGGCGACCATTGCTGCGAGTATATGACGGGCGGTATCATCACCATACTTGGACGTACTGGTCTTAACTTTGGCGCAGGCATGACGGGTGGATTTGCTTATGTACTCGATTTAGAAGGTGATTTCTTTGATCGCTGCAACCATGAGTTGATTGATTTAAATCGTATTTCAAGCGAGCAGATGGAAAGCCACCGTATCTACTTACAGCAGGTCATCGAAAGGCATGTCGATAAAACGGGTAGCGCATGGGGGCAGACCATATTAGCGGACTTCGAGCATTATGCGCGTAAGTTCTATTTGGTTAAGCCAAAAGCAGCAAACGTTGCAACTTTGCTTAAAACCACGACCGCTGATCCGCAATAATTGATCTGATTTATTGATAGCGTTGTGTACCATAATATATAGATATTAGAGGTGCACGACGTTATTCTAAAGATGAATTTATAGATGTTTTGAGCAGGTAAATGACAGCCTATATAAGTAAATTTGCCTCATTGAGGCTGCCTATATCGACTGTCGTTAGCCACTATAAAAGACCCCTATATAAAAGAGACAATACCATGGCAAAACGCTTAGAAAATAGTTTTCAGTTTTTAGATGTGCCAAGGCTTGAGCCGATCAAAAAAGACATCGCCACGCGTTCAACAGAGTTTGTTGAAATTTATCAGCCGTTTGAAAGTGAATCAGTCGCTCAGCAATCGCATCGCTGTTTAGAATGTGGCAATCCGTATTGTGAGTGGAAATGCCCCGTACATAATTACATTCCTAATTGGTTAAAACTAGCCGCTGAGGGTCAAATTTTCCAAGCTGCAGAATTGTGTCATCAAACCAATACTTTGCCTGAAGTCTGTGGACGTGTGTGCCCGCAAGACCGCTTATGTGAAGGCTCTTGCACACTCAATGACGGCTTTGGTGCCGTGACGATTGGCAATGTCGAGAAGTATATCAATGACACCGCTTTTGCCCTCGGCTGGCGTCCTGATATGTCTAAGGTCATTTGGACAGACAAGAAGGTTGCCATCATTGGAGCAGGACCTGCAGGTCTTGGCTGCGCAGATATCTTGGTTAGAAATGGCGTCAAACCCGTTATCTTTGATAAACGTCCAGAGATTGGTGGTTTATTAACTTTCGGTATTCCAGAGTTCAAAATGGAAAAAGACGTCATGCGTAATCGCCGTGTCATCTTTGAAGGCATGGGCATGGAATTCCGCCTTGAGACAGAAATTGGTACCGATGTCAGTATTGATGAGCTGCTCGGTGAGTATGATGCTGTATTTATGGGTATGGGTACTTATACCTATATGCGTGGTGGCTTTGCTGGTGAAGAGTTGGAGGGTGTGTATGACGCTCTGGATTACCTGATTGCCAACGTCAATCGCTGTAATGATTGGGAAAAAGACTCAGGCGAGTATATCGACCTAAAAGGCAAAAAAGTCGTGGTGTTGGGTGGTGGCGATACCGCGATGGACTGTAATCGTACCAGTATTCGTCAAGGTGCTGAGCAAGTATTCTGTGCTTATCGCCGTGATGAGGAAAATATGCCAGGCTCACGTCGTGAAGTGGTCAATGCACGCGAGGAGGGGGTTGAGTTCTTATTTAACCGTCAACCGACTGAAATAATTGGCTTAAACGGTAAGGTTAATGCGGTAAAAGTAGTAACGACGCATCTGGGCGCACCAGACGAAAACGGTCGTCAGTATCCTGAGCCAATTGCCAACTCAGAAGAGATTATACCTTGTGATGCAGTGATTATGGCATTTGGTTTCCGTCCAAGCCCTGCGGATTGGTTTGACGCGCAGCAGATTTCTATGGACAAATCTGGTCGAGTATTGGCAGCGGAAAAACAAACCTTTAAGTTCCAAACCAATAATCCTAAGATCTTTGCCGGCGGCGATATGGTACGTGGCTCTGATTTGGTGGTCACTGCCATTTGGGAAGGTCGTGAAGCGGCTGAAGGGATTTTAGATTATTTAGAAGTGTAGTAATTAGCCTGATTGACACCCAAATGCTCACTTAACTTTGCCTTTTTCTGGTGATGTGCGAGCTTGTTTTGACACTTAACGTCTTTTATCTTTTAATAGGTAAAAGGCGTTATTTTTATGCTTTTTTTAATTCTAATTCTCATTAATGATAAGAGATGTGCTGCGTGAAGCCGACTTTTTTACAACGATTTACCGCTCCTGTGATAGAGCCATACGCTCGCTATCAGCATGCTGATGTGCTGCATGCTATACGTTTGGGCGTGGCAGTTATACTCGCTTTATTAGTCAATAAAGTCACCAATTTTCCACATGGAGAATGGACGACTATCACTGTTTTTATTATTCTAGGATTGCTACAGTATCAAGGTGCAATCTATACTAAGGCTAAAGAGCGAGTACTTGGTACTTTATTAGGTATTGGTGCTGCGCTCGGTATTGTATGGTTTAGTCAAGGTGTAGGGACATGGTTGTGGGTAGATTATGTCATCATTGGACTGATGAGTGGTATTATTGGCTATCTGGCGATTAGGAATCTTGGCTACACAGGGTTATTGACTGGTATAACCATGTTGATGATTGTTTCAGATTTGGGTCAAAGCACTATCGGTCAAGATGGTATCTACCGTGCCCTCAATATTTTACTTGGTACTGGCCTTGCAGTTGCAGCGACATTGATTTTGCCATTGAAGTCCACATTGATGTGGCGATTCTTACTGGCTAGTAACCTCGATGCTTGTAGTAATCTCTATGCTAGGGTAGGCAATCATATCGATACTGCTGAAGAATTGATTGATGGTGCTGTTCAATACGTCAATCCAACAGTCTTTGCCGTACCTGTTAACAAAGCCTTAGTAATAGAGCTACAGCAGATCAATAAAAGACTCTTAGCGGTACGCCCCCATTTAGCAGCAACAACGAGCGAGTCTGGTATCGATAAAGAGACAATTGAGAGTATTCAACGTACCCACCGAAATATTATTGGTACGATTGATCTGCTGCTAACGGCAGCACCGCGCTTAGCCAGTATCGAGATCGATGAGGATAATCATATCCTGCTCATACATTATCAGCACGAATTAACCCAAGTGATGCAACATATGGCAGCAGTGTTGCGTAGCCCAAGTGATGAGGTGTTTCGTCCCATTACGCGTATTACCTTATCAGAATATCCAAGCGTAGAAAATTTAGGCTTTGAATGGCAGGGCTACTTTTGGTTGACACAAACTTTACAAGTGCAATTACAGCAGCTCAGTGACTTATTACAAGAGACTAAGCCGCAGTGGTTTACGGCTTCTGGTCTGCGCTACCAGCGCCGTGAACAACGACGTATAGAGGAGCATGGTGGTGAAACAGATTTGCATTTATAAATAAAAAACGCTGACCATCTAAGTCAGCGTTTTTTTTACGGTAATATTTACTAAAAACAGCTATCAACAATCAGCTATTAATAAACAATGATTAACGACCGGTTTTTAGCTTATCCCAATACTGTTGATACACTTGCAATGCTTCATCGCCGACATCTTCTTGGAATTCAGCCTTTGCTAGCACTTCTTTACTAGGATAGATGGTTGGATTGTTTCTCACTTCTTCTGGCATCATCTCACGTGCCGCAATATTAGGCGACGCATAACCTATCTCTTCACTAACAATTTTGGAGTTCTCAGGACGTAGCAGATAGTCTATGAACTTGTGTGCTGCATCGACTTGCGTGGCGTTTTTAGGAATGACAAAATTGTCCATCCATAATATCGCACCTTCGGTTGGGTATTTATACACCAAGCTAGTGAGACCTTCACTATTGGCGATGATAGCTTCACCATTCCACGTCATACCGACGCTGGTTTCACCTTCCATATATGGCATACGTGAAGCATCTGAGTTAAAGGTTTTCACATTCGGCATCAAGGTGGTGAGCTTCTCATAAGCGGCTTTAATTTCGTCAGGATTTCTACTGTTGCCAGAGTAGCCTAGGGTTAATAGCGCCATGCCAAACACTTCGCGCATATCATTCATCAGCATCACTTGACCTTTATACTCAGGACGCCATAAGTCATTCCAACTATTGACCGTGGCTGGATCAACCGTCTCGCCATTGATAGCAAGACCGGTGCTGCCCCACATATAAGGAATAGAGTATTTGTTTTCTGGGTCAACTTTGGTATTGGTAAAAGAAGTATCAAGGTTTTTAAAATTGCTCAATTTAGACTTATCAAGCTCTTGTAGTAGACCTTCTTTTGCCATTTTTTCGACATAATATGTCGATGGAATCGCCAAGTCGTATTGACTCGAATCATCAAGCAGTTTTAGCTTGGCATACATGGCTTCATTAGAGTCAAAGGTGGTGTAATTGACTTTGATGCCGGTTTCTTCAGTAAAGCCGTCAAGTATTTCTTGTGGCATATACTCTGACCAGTTATAAAGGTTCAACGTGACATCGCTGGTAGGAGAACTATCGATAGGCGCGTTATCAGATTTGCTACAGCTGGTAATAGAGAGTCCGATGGCGGCACAGAGGAATGCTTTCGGCAGTATTTTGATAGAGGCGCGAGTAGACCAATTGGATGAAGATAAATGGGACAAAATGTCTCTCCTAAATTAGGGCAAAAGGTGAAAAGCGGGCGCATGATCCGTCATAAAATTAATTCATTATACGGTTATGAGCATGGTAAGTCGAAATTTACAGGGCAGTGATTTAACTGAGTTCAGCACTAGCCAATGCTAGGAGTAATGCTCATGAAGTGATAGCAATCAATCATGCTATGATAAGCGTGACTTGGTCTTTAGCTAGAGCTCTTTAAGTATAGTCATACTCTAACCATAACATAATAATAAAGGATACAACATCATGGCTCAAACCGTTATTCCGGCACTTCTTACTGATAAAGTTGCTATCGTCACAGGCGCCAGTCGTGGTCTCGGCGCTCAAATCGCCATGCAGATGGCAGCGGCAGGCGCGAGCGTTTGCGTGAACTATTTGCATAGTAAAGAGGCGGCTGAAAAAGTGGTTGCTGATATCGAAGCAGAAGGCGGGCGTGCTTTTACTTATCAAGGGGATGTAACTGATTTAGCACAAATGCAAGCAATGGCAGCAGAAGTTGTAGAACGTTTCGGATGTATTGATATCTTAGTTAACAATGCCTTGCCGAGCTATCAGTTTAACCCGAGTGCTGATTACACCAGTATCGAGACTGTGAAATGGGTACATTTTTCTCAGCAAATTGACGGCATTGTCCAAGGTGCCGTCAATACAGTACAAGCGGTATTACCGCAAATGAAAACTCAGCAGATGGGTAAGATCATCAATATCTCAACCAACTTGGTTTACAATCCGGTGGTCACTTATTACGACTATACGACGGCAAAATCAGCGCTTATTGGTCTAACGCGTAATCTAGCAGCGGAGCTTGGGCAATATGGTATTCGTGTGAACTTGCTAGCAGGTGGACTATTAAAAACGACTGACGCTAGTAAATTAACCACTGAAGAAGTGTTTGATTATATCGCAACGACGACACCACTTCGTCAAGCGACCTCAGTTGCCGACTTTGCAAATTCAGTACTATTGATGGCATCTGACTTGAGCTCAGCTATTACTGGTCAATCTATCGCAGTTGATGGCGGTTTAACGATGCCTTAATAGTAGAATTATTTTTCGGTTACTAAATTGATTTAATTGTACAAGAGAGACGAGATGACGAACCGTAAAATCGCTGGCATTATTACTGCTATTATAGGACTGTGCGCCATCATCGCTTTTTTCAATGATGGTATGAACACGCCCTTGTTAAGCTGGCCATGGGAAGCTTATCTTGGCGTGGCATTCACTATTGGCTGGTTGACCAATTTACCCACTTTTTTGGCTTATTTAATCGCTGCATTGATCTTTGTTTTGATCGCTGTCGCACTTTATAAAATAGGTAGTTGGCTTCATGGATTAGTATTTAAACTCAGTTAAATGTAGTGATAGATCAGATGAATGGTCTGCCTATTTGCAGACCATTCATCTGCTTGACTAAACTGATAAATAACCCTATTCAAGCCCACACTGTCACGATGCTATATGCAAATGATTGAGTACCGCTTGTATTCCATATTCTTCAATTGTCCCAGTGACAAAATCCGCACGCGCGATCAGTTCAGGCTTTGCATCGCCCATTGCCACCGCATAGCCGACCAAATCAAACATCTCTAAATCATTTAGCCCATCACCAAATGCCATACAATCCTTTGCATCAATATCGTAATGCAGGCATAAATCGATGATACCGCGTGCTTTAGATGCCTCGATTGGTAATATATCTGCGCCAATATGATGCCAATGTACCAGTTTTAAATCATCTTGGGCAAAGTCAACTTCCTGCATTTTCTCTTCTTGAGTGTTAAAGAATACAGAGCATTGATAAACCGTATTTGCCTTATGATAATCTGGGTCAAGGATAGAATTAGGCGTTATCGCATTGTATTCACGCAGGCGCGCGTTTTCATGTGACCATGCAATATGCGTTGCGGAGTCAAATTTGTGGATGAGTTCACTTTTTTGGCATAGCATTACAATCTTGTTGGTCTGCGTATCGGTTAATGGATAATGACTAATCATGCCCTCTTTATTAAAGCTATATTGTCCATTCATACAGATAATGGCATCCAATACATCAGCCTCAAGTAAGGCTAATATATCAGCAGGCAATATGGCTTTGGAACGTCCGGTTGAAATCACCAGTTTAATGTCAGTTTGGGCAAGCGCTTCAAGCGTTGCTTGATTGTGCGCGGCGATAATACCGTTACGGCTTAAGGTGTCGTCGATATCAAAAAATATGATTTTGGGGGTGGGTGTTTTATTATTCATAGTGGCTTTGAAAGTCCTATCTACGGTAAATATGATTATTAAGTTTTGCCGAAAATTATTTGGTATTATCTAGGCGTTTGACTATGTCATACAGTAATGGCGATTTACACTTATTTTTATCATGTTAGTATGCTATAAGTCTGGTAATAAGGTATATGGCAAGATTGTGGTTAGGGATTATTTTTAAAAAATCAACAATGAAACATATAATATAAAAAAATTGAGATTGTTATGGTAGGCAGAGTTGAGAGGGTACCACTGAGAGAGATATGGCGTCATGAGGCATATGATTTTACAACTTGGTTAAGTCAAAATATCGAAGTCTTAAATGAGGTTATTGATTTTGAAATACAAAATATAGAAACTGAAAAATCAACAGGTACATTCTCTGTAGATATTATAGGAGAAGACCCTTCTGGTAATATGGTTATTATTGAAAACCAATTAGAAAAAAGTGACCATGACCATCTAGGCAAACTCATTACTTATCTAGCAGCTTTTGATGCCAAAGTTGCTATCTGGATTGTAGCAGCAGCTAGACAAGAGCATATACAAGCTGTGAGTTGGTTAAACGAAAACAAAGAAGCTAACTTTTATTTGATTCAAATTGAAGGAATCAAGATTGGGGACAGCGCTCCGGCACCTTTATTTACGACAATCGTAGAGCCTAGTGAAGAATTAAAACGCATAGGCATTGTTAAGCAAGAAAATACAGAACGGCACAAATTACGTTTCGATTTTTGGTCTGGTTTACTTACTGAGTTCAAGAAAAAAGATACTTTATTTCAAAATATATCACCTTCTCAATATAATTGGATTGGCACTAGTTCAGGCTTGAGAGGTGTTAGTTACACATTTTGGTTAAAAAAGGATAGTATTTCCATTAAGCTTTATATCGATAGAGGTAAAGAAGCAGGAGAGGATAATATTAGCATATTTAATCAGCTACTTGAGAATCGCATAGAAATTGAAGATAGTCTAAACTTTCAAATTAATTGGCTTAGCCTTGAAGAATATCGAGCCTGTGTTATCGATTGCGAAATCGCATCAGGTGGATGGCAAACTAATAAAAAAGAATGGGATATTGTCATTGAGGATTGTATCAATAGAATGATACAGTTTAAAAATGTATTACAGCCTTATATTAACCAAGTAAAGGTATGAGAAATAATAGAGTAGTATCGAAATAATTATTTCGATACTACTCTATTTAAGATTATAGAAATAATTTTACCCAACAACCTCAACACTTGTCACGTTCTGAAAGCCTCGTGGCAACTGACCACCACGACTACCACGTTTAGCAGTATAGTTGACTAAGTCCATCGGCTTTAAGGTCACATGACGCTTGCCAGCAGTGATGATTAAGCTGTCTTGTTTACTAAGTGGCGTGATGGTAAGTACTTCTTCATCACTTTTTAGAGTAATCATCTTATTACCCTTACCACGAGCCTGTTCAGGCAAATCATCAAGCGCAAATATCAATAAATAGCCAGCATTGGTGACCACAGCGATATGATCGAGAGTAGCGCTATTTTCGCTAGCAGGGATGCCATTGTTCTCAGAGCTTACAATCACCTCAGTTTGAGCATCAATACGTGCGATAGGTAATAAACGACTATCAGCAGCTAGGTTAATGATATTTTTACCGGCTTTTTGATTGCTATCTAGATTACCAATGGTGTTAATAAAACCATAGCCTTGCGAGCTGGCTAAAATAATACGCTGGTCATTGTCGCCAGTAAGCAATTGCTCAAAAGTCGCACCTGCTGGCGGTTTTAAGACGCTGGTCAGCGGATCACCTTGACCACGAGCAGAAGCGAGGCTATGCGCATCGATACTATAGCTGCGTCCGGTGCTGTCGAGCACGTAGATTCTCTCGTTGGATTTAGCGCGAACGTAGGCTTGGTAGCTGTCACCTGAGCGATAAGCCATGCCAGCAGCATCGACGTCATGACCTTTAGCCGCGCGTATCCAGCCGGCTTTCGATAGGATAGCGGTGACAGGCTCGCTTGGTACGAGGTCAGATTCTTTGAGCGCTTGCGCTTCTTCGCGTTCTGCCAATTGCGATACGCGCTCGTTGCCGTGTTCTTTCATGTCGGCAGTGAGCTCATCAATCATCAAATTGGTCAGGCTATCTGGATTGTCCAAGTATTCTTGAATGATAGCGCGTTCAGCAGCTAGATCATCTTGCTCGCGGCGCAGCTCAATCTCTTCGAGTTTAGCTAACTGACGCAAACGAATATCCAAGATAGCATTGGCTTGTATTTCAGTCAGGTCATAATCTTGCATTAATGATAATTTTGGGTCGTCTTCTTCACGAATGATGCGAATAACTTCATCGATATTCAGATAAGCAATCAGCAAACCTGCGAGGATATGTAAGCGCTTATCAATTTTATCAAGGCGATATTGCAAGCGGCGCGTGACTACAGAACGGCGACAGACGAGCCATTCTTCCAATATTTCTTTCAGGTTTTTGACCTGCGGCTTACCGTTTAGGCCAATCATATTCATATTGACGCGGTAATTGCTTTCTAAATCAGTGCTGGCAAATAGATGACTCATGACGCGCTGCACGTCGACGCGGGTAGATTTTAGCTCTAAGACGATACGGCAGGCATTTTCGTGGTCTGACTCATCATGAATATCAACAATCCAAGGCAGCTTCTTATCGGTCATCAGCTTGGCGATTTGCTCTTGAATCTTATTGCCTGATACTTGATAAGGAAGCGCATCGATGATAACAAGATTTTTCTCTTTCGGGTCAATATGAAAGGTCGCCCGCATTTTATAGCTGCCACGTCCAGTCTCATACATCGCTTGCAAGTCTTTTTTGCTGGTGATGATCTCAGCTGGGGTTGGCAAATCAGGCGCTGGTATCGATTGAGTTAATTGCTTAACCGACAGCTCAGGGTTTTTGAGCAGACGAATCGCTGCGCGTACCACCTCATTCAGGTTATGCGGCGGAATATCCGTTGCCATACCGACGGCGATACCAGTTGTTCCATTTAATAAAATATTGGGCAGGCGGGCAGGCAGGGTGGTTGGCTCCAACATCGTACCATCGAAGTTATCTTGCCAATCAACCGTACCTTGACCAAGTTCCGCGAGCAAGGTATTGGCATAAGCAGACATTTTGGCTTCGGTATAACGCATGGCGGCAAAGGACTTGGGGTCATCAGGGCTACCCCAGTTACCTTGACCAGTGATCAGCGGATAGCGATAGCTGAAAGGCTGTGCCATCAGTACCATGGCTTCATAACAAGCGCTGTCGCCATGCGGATGATATTTACCCAATACGTCACCGACTGTACGCGCAGACTTCTTCGCCTTCGCTGTCGATTTTAGCCCAAGCTCGCTCATGGCATAAACAATACGGCGCTGGACAGGCTTTAGACCATCAGCAATATTTGGCAGCGCCCGATCCATGATGACGTACATGGCATAATTAAGATAGGCTTGCTCAGCGAACTCTGCCACTGAGCGCGTATCCATTGGTTCATTTGCAAGGATTGGGTCAAGCGTGTGATCGATAACATCGGACATAAAATAGGGTTCACTTATCAGTTTTAATAGGTATAAAAAATCGGTGCAATCGTGCAAATAGGATAGTGCTATCCTAAAGGATATTGGTGCAATTAAAAAGCCACTACTTAGTATAAACGACAGTGCATGACGTGCTTAAGCTAATGGTTTTATTAAGCATGATGATCCTATAACGTTTTGGTCGATAGTTTTTAGAAAATAATATGAGTGTCGTTCATGTTACTGTTTTTATCCTCTTACTTATCACATTTACGTTTTCACCCATATAGCCTTAATAATGCTCATAATCATAAAATCGATGCAGGCAAGCGGTGTGCAGGCTGAGCGCTTATCGTTTTGCTCAATGTCACTTCCAGATTTTAATGAATTCTATCTACGAATAGACGATAAATACTTATCAACAAAAAGTGGGTTATTTGCTCGGAATCATAATTAACTCACTGATATAAATGTAAATATTGACCGTCAAGTTACTTTACGAACTCAAGTAGCATTTTTTTGTATTGAGTAGTTTGTATAAAGTGTGTATGTTAAACAATAAAGGGCTATTTACCGCTAAATTGTTGACTCATCACAATATCTTTGCACCGCCAGCCTTGCTTGCCATCACTGTGGTGAGCTTGCACACCGAGTCTTTGTACGTTTATCACATTGTGATAATTATGGGTTTACAGTAGCGCATTATTTATTAGGAGAAGTAAGATTATGGAAAATCAAGGTAACCAGATCCGTCGTAACGATAAAGTATGGGTAAAAACTTACGAAAAGCTTGGTATTCAATATGATATTGATATGCCAGCCGCCAATACTTCTTTAATCGATATATTTGAACGGAATTTTGTTAAACATGCTGGTAAAACAGCGTTTGTGTGTATGGACGTCAAGCTTTCCTACGAAGATTTAGATCGCTATAGTAAACAAATTGCTGCCTACTTACAGTCACTTGGGCTGAAAAAAGGCGATAAAGTCGGCGTTATGATGCCAAATATTTTGCAGCTACCGGTTGCAGTATTGGGTGTGCTGCGTGCGGGTATGACCTTGGTCAACGTCAATCCGCTTTATACCTCAAAAGAGCTTGAGCATCAGCTAACAGACTCTGATACCAAAGCCTTATTTATTTTAGAGAACTTTGCCAAAACCTATGAAGAGATTGGTAAAGACTTGGTTGACCATGTCGTCGTAACCTCGATGGGCGACTTGATGAGCCCGTTGAAAGGCTTTATTGTCAATATGGTCGTGCGCCATGTGAAAAAACTGGTACCTGATTATAACCTTAAAAGCAGCACTAACTTTAAAACGGCACTGAATCGCTTTCCGGCGAAAAATTATAAACGTCCAGATAATATCTGCCTTGATGATATTGCTGTTCTGCAATATACCGGTGGTACCACAGGTGTGGCCAAAGGCGCGATGCTTACCCATGGCAACTTAGTTGCCAACCTGATTCAGTGTGATACCTATCTTGGTGACGCTTTCGATAAATTTGACGGTATGGCTGAGCAACCCGTTATCATGACGGCATTGCCGCTGTATCATATCTTCTCATTTACCGTTTGTGGTATGTTCGGCTTATATCGCGGCTGTATCGGTCTACTGGTACCGAATCCACGTGATGGTGCAAGCTTAATCAAGGCTTATAAAGATTACCCACCTGCATTTTTCCCAGCAGTTAATACCCTGTTTAATGCATTGGCGAACAGTGAGGTATTTAAAGCCTTAGATCATAGCAAGCTTGAGATGTCTATGGGCGGCGGCATGGCGGTTCTAAAAGATACTGCTGAGAAATGGCAAAAAATTACTGGTAACGTGATTGTACAAGGTTATGGTCTGTCAGAGACTTCTCCGGTTGCGTCTGCAAACCCACAGGGTAATGGCGAATTCTCAGGCAATATCGGTCTGCCGATGCCAGCGACTGACATGGCTATCTTGGATGAAGAAGGCAATGAAGTAGCCCTTGGTGAGCGCGGTGAGATTTGTGTTCGTGGTCCGCAAGTGATGAAAGGCTACTGGAAACGTGATGATGCTACGGCTGAAGTTATGACGTCTGACGGTTATTTCCGTACGGGTGATATCGGTGTGATGGACGAAGAAGGCTATTTTAAAATTGTTGATCGTAAGAAAAACATGATTTTGGTATCAGGCTTTAACGTGTATCCAAACGAAGTAGAAGATGTGATGTCAGCCCATCCAAAGATTTTGGAATGTGGTGTCATCGGTGTCGAAGACGAAAAGAGTGGCGAAGTACCGAAGATTTATGTGGTGCGTAGTGATGACAGCTTGACGAAAGAAGAAGTGCTTGCCTATAGCAAAGAAAACCTAACCGGTTATAAGCGTCCGCGTTACGTTGAGTTCATCGATGAGTTGCCAAAATCGAACGTCGGTAAGATTTTACATAAAGATCTACGCGTACTTGAAGAAAAGAACCACGGTTAGAATATTTACCATCAAGTTTAAAGCTTTTTTTATCTGCTTTCATCTTTATCTATTAGTAAGAAGCAGGGATGAAAACCGCTTAATAGTTGATGTGGCAATTAGTAGAAACAGCCAGTAAAAATAGCTATGATATATTGTTGTAAAAGATGGTTATCAATGATGATAAGGTCGCTTATATAGGACCTTATCATTTTTTTGTTTTCCTATTATGATTTGCTGGTATTCATAGAGAATTCTCCATAAAGCTGATATAGTCCGTATCGATATTTTTTGCACTTAACGATAAAAGTGTAGATTTTTTAGCCCAGAGCTTTCACAGAATGATCACTATAAAGCACTGTAGCCGTGTTAGCTTTAACGGTTTTATAGTAAACAATAGAGTGGAGTGTGAAGGTGATAATTTTGATTTAAAAGATTTGTGAATGATAAGATCTGTTTGCTTATGAGCGAAAAGACTTCTTATTCACAAGTTTTTGATTTTGCAAATGAGTGACTAACGACCACGGTGATTTAATTAGACATATTCTATATTTTAACGGCCACATTTAAGGAAAATTATGACTGATAATATCAATAAAGAGATGACAGACCATAAAGCTGCGAATAATACTCAATCAAAGGCTGGAGCTAACGCGTTTCCTACTATGCCGACGATAGCGAATGACAGTCCATGGTTAAGTGCTTATGAGCGCTATGGCATTAATCCTACCATTGAGATGCCAGATGACAGTACCTCTTTACTTGATGTGTTCGAGCGTAATTTCAGCCGTTATGGACAGAAAACTGCCTATATCTGCATGGGTGCTTCTATTACCTTTAAGCAATTGGATTTATACAGTCGTCAAATTGCCAGTTATTTACAGTCATTAGGGCTCGTAAAGGGTGATAAAGTCGGTGTCATGATGCCCAATATCTTGCAGTATCCTGTGGTGGCTTTGGGTATCATTCGCGCAGGTATGGTGCTGGTCAATGTCAATCCTTTGTATACCAGCCGCGAGTTATCGCATCAGTTGCATGACAGTGGCACCAAAGCATTGTTCATCGTCGAAAACTTTGCAAAAACTTATCAAGATGCGCAAGATAAGGGTCAAGTGAAGCATGTCATCGTCTGTAAAATTGGCGATATGTTAGGCACGATAAAAGGACCCGTGGTCAATCTGGTCGCCCGCCATGTCAAAAAAATGATTCCCGCGTATCGTTTGCCAGAGAGCACGAGCTTTAAGCAGGCATTAAGTGCCGTATCAGCTAGCAAATATAAGCGTCCTGATTTGAACTTAAGCGATGTGGCATTATTGCAATATACCGGTGGTACGACTGGGGTAGCTAAGGGTGCGATGCTGTCTCATGGTAACTTAATCGCCAATATGTTACAGATTAGCGCGCTCATGGACAGCGCTTTTGAAGAGGATATAGACGCTACTGATGTGCTTTTGACCGCGCTACCGCTATACCATGTGTTCTCGTTTATGGTTTGCGGGATGTATAGCATGTACCAAGGTTGTGCTGGTTTGCTGATTCCAAATCCGCGTGATCTTGATGGTTTGATTAAAGAGATGGGCAAATATAAACCGGCCTTTATTCCTGCAGTAAATACTTTGTTTAATGGCCTGGTACATAAGGACAGTTTTGCAGATTTAGATTTCTCTAGTCTAAAAGCCTCTATTGGTGGCGGTATGTCGGTACTACCAAGTGTGGCAAAAGAGTGGCATAAAATCACTGGTCTGCCTATCGTTGAAGGCTATGGCTTGTCTGAAACCTCACCAGTAGTTGCCTTTAACCCAATGACCATTGCTGAATTTACCGGGAAGATTGGTATCCCTGCCCCTAGTACCGATGTCATTTTGATTGACGATGATGAAAACATGGTAGCTATCGGTGAGCGTGGTGAAATCTGTGTCAAAGGTCCACAAGTCATGATTGGGTATCAAAACCGTCCTGAAGAAACGGCTGAAAGCTTTACTGCCAGTGGTCATCTTAAAACAGGCGATATCGGCATTATGGACGAAAAAGGCTTTATCAAAATTGTTGACCGCAAAAAAGACATGATTTTGGTCTCTGGTTTTAATGTCTATCCAAATGAAATCGAAGAAGCCATGAGCGAGCATCCAGGGATAGTAGAGTGCGGTGCGATCGGGATTCCAAATGATGATCGCGGCGAAGATCCAAAGCTATATGTGGTCAAAAAAGGTAATGTGACCGAGCAAGAGCTGCTTGATTTTGGTA
Source organism: Psychrobacter sp. LFX-11D (assembly GCF_904846475.1). NCBI lineage: Bacteria > Pseudomonadati > Pseudomonadota > Gammaproteobacteria > Moraxellales > Moraxellaceae > Psychrobacter > Psychrobacter sp. LFX-11D. The sequence goes on along the minus strand of NZ_CAJHAV010000009.1, from coordinate 21,618 downwards.
AAAAACAACTAACCGGCTATAAGCGTCCACGTCATATTCAATTCGTTGACGAATTACCAAAATCAAACGTGGGCAAAATCCTGCGTAAAGAATTGCGTAAGATGGAAGGTCTAGAATAACTTTTACAGCTATTTTTAATCAAGACAGCGGTGTGATAGCTTGTGTGAATCTTGCTATTGCACCGTTGTCACGTTAGGATAACCTAACATTTAGCCCTGCTAGAGCATTCAGCTGTCATTTATTTTAATATATAAATTTGCTGGAAATACTGATTGGCTAACCACATAACGATAAATTTAAATATAAACCTCTTATTTTATAACACTGCTTTTACAACTTCGTACTAGGGAATTTTATGCGTATTGACAACCGTGAGCTTAATCAACTTCGCTCAATCAGCTTTGAGCGCCATTATACTAAGCATGCTGAAGGGTCAGTATTGGTCAGTTTTGGCGACACCAAAGTACTGTGCACCGCAAGTGTAGAGTCTGGCGTACCACGCTGGCTCAAGGGTAAAGGCAAAGGCTGGATCACGGCTGAGTATGGCATGTTGCCACGCGCGACCAATACTCGTAATCAACGTGAAGCGGCTCGCGGTAAGCAATCAGGTCGTACCCAAGAAATCCAGCGTTTAATCGGTCGTAGTTTACGTGCCATGATCGATTTGAGTAAGCTTGGTGAAAATACCATTTACCTAGATTGTGATGTCTTGCAAGCGGATGGTGGTACTCGTACTGCTAGTGTGACCGGTGCCGCGATTGCCCTTATCGATGCCTTAGAGAGCATTCAAAAAACTAAGAAACTAAAAGCGGATCCATTGATTGGTTTGGTTGCTGCCGTTTCTGTCGGTATGAAAGATGGTAAAGCGTACTTAGATTTAAACTACGAAGAAGATGCCAGCTGTGATACGGATTTGAACGTGGTGATGACCCAAAAAGGCGAGTTCATTGAGCTACAAGGGACGGCGGAAGAAAAGCCATTTACTCGTGCTCAAGCTGACGATATGCTTATTCTTGCTGAAAAAGGCATCGCTGAGCTGATTGCTATGCAAAAAACTGCCTTAGGTTGGTAGTAATGTAGGCCAGCTATACCGCCTGCTCAACGCTTTTTAATCATTCTCTCACGCTCTTTAACAGGTAGTAACCCATGCTTAAGCTGACTGATGACGGCGCCAAAATTACCTTACAAGGTCAGCCCCAAGCATTAGATAATGGGCTATTCTGGTTTGGTGCGGTGTTATTGGTTGGCGCAGTGTGCGTCGCGCTGGCAATGAGTTTGTTGCCGGTGCGATGGTCAATTGGTGCGCTTGCACTGCTGATTATCGGTAGCTTCTTTTTTAATCGGCAGCGCCAACAGCATAAAAAAGCCATGGCAGGTATGATTAATAGCGGCATATTATGGGTGCGTGCTGGTGAGCTGGTACATGACAACCAAGGCAAGCGTATGCCTATTCAGTTAACTGACAGCGATACGATAAGTCTAGTAGGCGAGCAATTAGAGATTACTAATGGCGATTCTAAACGTAAATATTGTATTAGTGGCTTTGATAATATCCAAGAAGCCACTGCTACCAAAGCGATCTTACAAGGTCAAACACTGACCAAACGTCATGTTAATATCAAAATGAGCAGCGATTAAGACCTTTATTATTAAAGGTTTTTTTAATGTTTGAGATTTTTAACCTGCTCATCTTGTCTTATTTATTTACCGCTTATTCTTATATTTATACCTTTTATCGTTTATTTAAGCGTGATAAGGCTTGCAGAATCCTGTCCAAATGGTTTATAAGTAAGATTGAAAAATCTCATCATACTTATAATGAATACGGTTATCGCTACTATGGTTATTGATACTATATTGACAAGGAGCTAGTCATGTCGCGTTTGCCCATTTGGTCAATCACAACGTCGTGCAGTGCATTATTACTTACTCTGGGTGCAGTCGGTCAAGTTCACGCCGATAGTATGAGCAGCTTAATTGCTCAAAAATCTTCTCTAACTGATTATAGCGCCCGCTATACACCATCGTACCCCGCTGTCCCTGCTGCTAAAATCAGTACGCGATCCACTATCCAACGTGCTGGTACTTCTAATAGTTATCGTTCAAATACAAGTAATACACAACCAAGTTATTCTAATAGTAGCTATGCTAATAAAAGCGACTCTAACCAAAATGCTTATGTTAGCAACAACCAACCTAATTATCGTTATCCTGAAGTACAACGCCAAGTATCATCAGTTTTGCCGGCATTTTTATCAGGCAACTATGATAATGTCGATAGCGAGTATCTACCGTTACTCAGCAATGCCGAAACACAAAGTAGTCTGGCTGCCCGTGAAGTAATTAGCACTGCCCGTAAAATGGCGCTGAACGAGCGTACGATTATTCAAGGCGGCTGCTGGGATTATCTGAATGCGGTGTTCAAACGAGCAGGGGTGACGCGCGATACCATCCATAAAGGTACCTATGGTCAAGGTCCTTATGCCAATAGTGGTGAAATCGAAGTTGGTGACTGGCTCTACTATATCAATCATGGTTATAACGGTGTCGAGCACAGCGGATTGTTTGTTGGCTGGGTTAATGAGCAAGCAAAGCAAGCGCTGATATTAAGCTATGCTGGCGAGAGCCGCCGCGAGCCTGCGCGCTATCGTGTTTATGATTTGAGCAATGTCTATCAGATTATGCGCCCGAACGTTTAATGTAGATCTTTTTAATATAATTTATTCAGCTATAAAAAAGCGTCCATTACTTCATCAAGTAATGGACGCTTTTTCTATGAATTATTGTCTATATTGCAGCCAATTTTAGAACGGTTTAACCACCACTAGAATCACAATAATGACTAAAGCAAATACGGGTACTTCATTAAACCAGCGCCAAAATACATGCGACTTATATTGCGGGTTATCGACCAGCTTTTTACGATAAAAACCACAGGCACCATGATAAGCGGACAATAGAATAACTAAGAATATCTTTACGTGTAGCCAGCCTTGGGTTTTATAGACGTCCCAACCCAAAAACACCATCCATAACCCAAAAGCCCACGTCGCTATCATAGCTGGCGTCATGATGCCGCGATAGAGCTTGCGCTCCATGATAGTAAAGCGCTCTTGACTGATCTTGTCATCGCTCATTGCATGATAGACAAATAGGCGCGGCAAGTAGAAAATCGCTGCAAACCAGCACACCACGGATATAATGTGTGCCGCTTTAATCCAATTAAAATAATCTGCCATGCTGAAGTCTCTTTGGTTATTTTAAGCAATGATAAACGCGGGCAAGCTTAGCGCAGATTATCTAATAATGGTAGCGTTAAGCCAAAACTACTTGTGATTGATGACCGCTCATGGCGTCCATGACAGGTACTTGCTTTGGTGCACGAGGAGCGGCAAATTGCTTGGTTAAGCCAAGCTCGCGCATGAGCCTATCATCGCCTGATTGACTGGTGTTGCCCGTGGTCAGCAGTTTGTCACCATAAAAGAATGAGTTGGCACCTGCCATAAATGCTAATGCTTGCTCAGCGTCAGATAAGCTTTCGCGACCCGCAGATAAACGTACATAGCTACTTGGACAGCAAATACGTGTCACAGCAATGGTACGAATCCACTCAAGCACTGACAATTGACCTTCTGCCAAGACCTTATCACCGATTGGCGTGCCCTGAATCGGCACCAATAAGTTGACTGGAATAGACTCTGGTGCTTTAGGCATTTTTAGTAGCTCATGCACCCAGTCAATGCGGTCATCACGGCTCTCACCCATACCGACGATATTGCCGCTACAGACGTTGATACCTGAGTTGCGTACGTTTGTAATGGTATCTAGACGCTCATCGTAGCTGCGCGTACTGACTACTTGCTCATAGTAGCTTCTAGACGTATCCAAATTATGATTGTAGTAATCCAGTCCTGCGTCTGCCAGTTGTGCGGCCTGGTCAGTATCTAGCATACCTAGAGTCATACAGGTCTCAAGCCCTAAGGCTTTGACTTCTTTGACCAGCTCGACCACATAAGGCATGTCTTTGGCACTAGGGTGCTTCCATGCTGCGCCCATGCAAAATCGTGATGAGCCAGTAGCTTTTGCACGTTTGGCAGCGGCAATCACCTTGTCCACCTCTATGCGCTTCTCAGCGACCAGCTTGGTTTTATCGCGGTGGTGACCGGATTGTGAGCAGTAGCCACAATCTTCAGGGCAGTTGCCAGTCTTGATAGACAACAAGGTGCTGATTTGTACTTCATTGGCATTAAAGTTCTGACGATGTATGGTTTGCGCTTGTAATAATAAATCCATCAATGGCAAATCGAACAATTGGGCAATCTGCTCGCGACTGTATTTGCTGGCAGTGGCTTGTGGGGCATCGGTCGGTAGTGATGCTAAAAAATCGTTGTTATTGCTATTAGTGTTGTTATTTGGCTCTGTGATATTAAGCAGTGCTGACATAATATAAATCCTTTTATAAAGATATTAAGCATGGTCATAGAAGATAAACATCGGATGTCGCTCATCTGTTTTAATTTTTTAGTAGTACGATCTACAATAAAAAAGGTTGCGCTATAGTATAGCGCAACCTTTTTAGAAAATCAGAAACTAGCGAAGCCGTCATTCAGCTATCACTAACAGCTAGCTATCTATCGCTTCTGATTATTCGATTATTTACCCAACTTGTGCTTAGCAACGCCGACCCAATGGTTGGCAAGTTTTTGTGCTTTATAAGCATATGGCTTGGCTTTTTGGATATAAGGTTTACATTCTTCTGGAATGGCTGGCACGATATGCTTAGCAAGTTTATTGAACCACATCATTAGGCTGTAATCGCCTTCGATGCTTAAGTTGCCTTCTTGTACGGCAGTCATAAAGGCAGGAAGGCTGCCTTTAGTTAAAAGCTTAACGCCTGTCATAGAGTCTTTGAAATTGATAGTCAGGTCAGCTTCTTTAGCATGACCACTATGTTGGCTAAATTCACCATTATCAAAGCTATAATAACGTGCCACATCTGCTTCAGTGCTAGCAAGCTCAATAATAACCTTGCGATCTGCAAGTATTTTTTTAACATCTTCATTATCGCTATCAGCTAGCATAGACAAACGATAACCAATCACAGCTAATAAAACATCTAATGGATCAGACTTAATATCCAAAACCGGTACAGTAAACATAGACAAACTCCTAAAAAATGAGACGCAAATAATGCGTACTTTATAACAATTTTTGTGACAAATATATAAGTAGATTATAAACGATTGCTAGGTGTCAATTCTTTAGGAGTTACGTAGAGAGCCTTAAGTATCTTGTAACATTCGATGACAGCAATATAATAGGGCAGTGCTTAATGAAAGCGTGGCTGATAGTCGTCGTCATAGACGGGTGTATGCTCTATATAGCGCGCTGCTTGCAGCTCACGCTCTTGTATCATGCTGCGACTGACATCCTCATAGCGTAACGCTCGATACAAGACCCATGCGCCTAAAGGCAGCCAACTGATACCCATAGCAATTACATAATTGTGCCACTCTGACCACAAGAACCAATGTGTCATTAAACTATGAATCATTTCTACGGCTAACCAGTATCCCATGCCGCCAAACAAATACCAAAGCAACCAGCGCTGTGATGACACAGCAATAGCAATAACTGCGATTAAAAATAAACCATAGCCCAATATGGCACTTGTACTCAACGCCTCGCTACCAAATGTAGAAAATATTGTTAATAACATTGTTCATCTCGCTCTTCATAAGGTGAATTCCAACAAGGCTATTATGGAAGTTTGTAGCAGAAAGCTAAAGCCTCTGAAGGCGACTTTGCGACAACAGCTGACGTTTGATTTTTTAAAAGTATTTGGCAAAATAAATGGCAAATCTCACAGTTTTAGACAACAAAAAAACGCCTTAATATGGGCGCTTTTTTTTAATGGTAAGATTTAATATAGTGAGTTCAATATAGAAGAGTTATGTTAAGAATAGCATTATGCTGGTATAAATTTCTCTCGCTTGCTGTGCGCTTTGCACTCCAGAGGCTTCGCAAAATTTATCCCAGCCGTACTGTATTCTTTTTAAATTGAATCGCCTATAGCAAGAGTAGACAGACACTAAGGGCGAGGGCTACGGTGACCCCAAAGCGATAAGGCAGTCACTAGAATGGCACCTAATAGCATCAAGCTCAAGGTCGTTAACCACTCTGCGCCAGTAGGGTAATGCCATGGCATGACGTTATAAACGGCTTCACTATTTAATGTCCCTAGGGCATCTGTTTTCCAAGGCCAGACTTTGACCAACGAGCCTGCGATAAAGCCGATAAGTAGCGCTAAAGTTGCTTGATAATAACGGGACAATAACCATTTGAGCATACGGGTAAAGAGCAATAATCCCGTTGCCATACCAGCCACCAATGTAAAGATAATAGCAAAGTTCAAAGTATGAACCGCTTCGAGCACCGTATCATAAGCACCCATCAACAATAAAATAAAAGATCCTGAGATGCCTGGTAATATCATCGCGCAAATAGCGATAGCACCGGCAACAAACAAATACGGCAAACTTGGCGTCGTATTCATCAGAGGCAAGCTGCTAATGATAACGGCGCTGGCTACTCCAAGCAGGAACAATAGCGCCCGTCCGATATTCCAGCGCTTAATCTCACTTAATAACAGAAAAACAGTTGCAATGACCAAACCAAAAAAGAATGACCAAATCATTAAAGGCTGATTGTCTAATAAATGCTTAATAACACCGGCAAGCGTTGCAAGGCTGGTGGCAATACCCATCAATAAGAACAATAAAAAAGTGGCATCGACTTGTCGCCATACTGCAATTAAACCTTTGATACCACCCTCTTGGCGAAAGACCTGCCAAAGATTGGGACCCACACTGCTCAAAGCGTTAATTAAGCGCTCATAAATACCTGCAATCAATGCAATCGTACCACCAGAGACGCCCGGTACAATGTCAGCCGCGCCCATTGCCAACCCTCGCACATAGACACCCAGTAATTCCTTGGGGCTGTTGTTATAAATCGGGCTGCTTTCGTCAGCCGCAGGTTGGTTATCTAACTGGGTGGAAGATGACTGGGCATCTGGCCGTGGTGATTGTGATGCCGTCATGGACAATCCTTTTTATTGGACAAGATAAAGTTACTGGATAAGATAAAAGTTATTGAAAAAGATAAACATGGCAATATGAAATGACAATCGCGAATGGCAGTATAGTAGCGCCAAAAAACACTGTAAAGCAGAGAATAAACCATAAAAGCTGGACCAATTAAAATGTATAAGCCCAGCTTTTGGTTCGATATCTTTTATAATTAGCTAAACTTTGCTGCGTTCACTGCTGCGTACAAATGCAGGATAGCCTAGCGCATATAGTACCCCTTCAAGCCCTGTGACATTCACAGCGGCATCGGCGCGCGCTTGTACGATAGGTTTGGCATTAAAAGCCACGCCCAAATCGGCCAGTGCCATCATCGGTAAGTCATTGGCGCCGTCACCGACACAAACCACTTGAGACATCGTAATACCTAGGCGCTCAGCCGTATGGGCGACGATAGCCGCTTTTTTAGCACCATTAACGATAGGCAACTGTATATGACCGGTGACTTCACCTTCTTCGATATCCAATGAGTTGGCGTGTATTTCATCAATACCCAATTGCTCGGCGATATAGCGAGCGAAGTACGTAAAGCCACCGGATACAAGGACCGTATGATAGCCCAACGCTTTTAGAGCGCTAATGGTGGCCAAGGCACCTGTCGATAATGTTAAGCGACTGCAAATTTCATCAAGCACGCTGGTTGGAATACCTTGCAATAACGCCACGCGCTGCGCAAAAGATTCATCAAAATCCATCTCGCCCCGCATGGCGGCTTCAGTGATGGCTTCTACTTGCTCGCCAATACCTGCCGTTTTTGCCAGCTCAACGATGACTTCTTGTTCAATCAACGTAGAGTCCATATCAAAGCAGGCAAGCTTATGAGTGCGCAGCATATGACCGACCGATAAGATATGACAATCTACAACATCTAAGTGATCGCTTACGACGGCGTTTTGAGCGTTGTTATAAGCTTCAGTCAAGTCGCGACGCAAACGCGTGGTCAATTGGTCATCAATGATATGTGCGGCGGCAGTTTTTTTGGCAGGATGCATCAGGGTATCAGTCACTGGCACCAATAGATAACGGAACACTTGCACATCGATAAATGAGCGTTTGGCAAAAGGTTGCGCCGTGTCTACATCAGCAATTTCAACATCTACAAAATTGGCATCAGCATCTTCTGCAACCGTGACCAAATGCCAATTTGGCTGCTCATCAACCCATGATTGTACATACTGGTGGATATCAAGTGAAGATACATGCGTCGGCAATACCACAATCAAAGCAAAAATAGGCAAGGATTGTAGTGCATCAAAATCCTGTAAATTGGTACCCTCTGGTAGTAACGAGGCCACGGAATCAACCGCCTGTTGCCATGCTTTGCTGTCTTTTGGTAACGAGTAAGAGGTATTGTTTGGCATCGCTCAATTGTCCCTTGTATGCTGATATAAGATTAGGAATAATAACAGCTTTAGTAAGCAGCTACTATAGATGAGACGCAAAGTATCAGTAGCGAATAAAACAGCAAATAAAACGGCGACTGTTGCAAAAAAATCTCCGTAAAATTGAAATGACTCATTACAAAAAAATTATGATACTCGCTAACGCCATAACCCTTACTATGGTGATATAGTAGATGTCAATGAGTGGGTAAGCGAGTCGTAAATACTGCTTAAATGCTTGCGCCACACATAATTGCACAACATAACTACTGTACGATAGCAGCGTTTAATAATCAGTCTTATAAAAAAAGATTATTTAGACAATGCGGTATTGAATTGAACAAATATAGCTGCATACTCTTGCAAAAATGAGCGAATGAGCAATAGCCTCGTTTTTTAACTCCATTTATCCAAAAAAGTTTCCCATATCATGACCTATTTAGCGCCGCGGCAAGGGTTGTTTGCCATCATTCTTCTGGTTAGTTTTTGTTTGCAAACCCTATTATTGGTCATCAGTACCGATCAACAGCTGAGCAACAGTCGTGCGCAAAAAGGCGAGCAAATGGTCGCTCAGCTCATTGACGAAGCGCGCCTGTCTTTAGAAAATAAAGACCGCGTCAGCTTAAGCGTTATTGCCAATCGCTATACCAGCGAACAAGACGTGACTCGCATCCTGATTAAAGACAATAATGGCGATATCTTGGTGCCTGTCGGCAATGCGCCGATGCAGCAGGGTGATACCATTAGTCAAATTGCAACCAAAGGCGATGCGGTCATCGGTAGTGTGGCATTGACTCTAAAGGATATTAGCAAGGGTGAAATCATCGCCATGCAATGGCCATTTGTGATTGGTTCGATGGTGCTGCATTTATTGCTGTGGCTGATTTACAGCTATATCGCTCGTCCAACCAGAGAGCAAATCAACGCCATCAGCCGCGATGTTCAAGACTTGCATCGTGAGCAATATACGCAGCTTGATCAGCGTGGTTATGCTCGTGAGCGAGAACGTCGTCAATCAATGTCTACTGCTGATAGTGATAGTGGTGAAACAGGTACTAGCCAAAGTGATCGTTTGGTCCATGACGGTCAATCTAATGGTCAAGCAGCTGCCAGTACAGCGTATAGCCAGCAACCTAATACGCGTAAATTAGATATTCATAGTGCTGTCAATCAGTATGTCAGAACCCAGCAGAATCAAGATTCGATGCTCGATGATAATACTAACGGTACAACTGCGGATGCTGCCAGTAATATGACAGACAGTGATGTCAATGATCATACTGCTTATAAAGCTGAAGACAGTAGCCAGCATGCTAACAATCATGTCTCTCGATTGTCTGCTACCAGAGCATTTGATAGTGTCAGCGTCCAGATTGTCTTTCATGATGAGTTTAATATGCTTGAGCGCTTGGCACCGTCTCAACGTCTGCCGTATTTGGCACTCTGTACGCAGCTACTAAACCAAGCGGTGACTGAGTTACTGAAACAGCCATTGTTGTTGGGTGTAAGCGCAATCAATGAACCACACTTTGATGAAAGTGGTGCTTATGTGATGCTTAAAGCAGAGAATAGCCATGCAAAAGTTGCATTGGCAGGCGTGATGCTAGCCAAGCTATACTTGATGCTGAATAAAATTATTCATGATAAGCATATTGAGCTGTCACGATTTGCCCTGCCAGCCAAAGCTGGTGTGAGTGACAATGCCCAAGTCGATGCCATGACGCATCTGCTAGATAGCGTCGGCAAAAAAGAGCAGATGCTGATTTTATTGCCGAATGGTGGTCTTAAACAAATCAGTCATCACGTACAAGTACAAAGCGTCATGCGTCCAACGACGGTTTATGAGCGTGAATGCGCGATATTCGATGGTGGTAATGATGCGATGATTCAGCGTTTGGCCGATGTGCGTAATGCGGTATTGATGATCGATGACTCAGAAGAGTAGGATTAGATACTCTATTTAACTTGCAGAAATTGTCTACAATTGCCCGCGCGATAATGACCAATAGTGTCTTGTTGTTGACTTGTAAATGCGTCATAGTAATAAAAAGCATTGACAAGGCTTAATAGAGACTTTATAAGGCATATATATATTGATAACTTTTCAGTAATTTTGCCAAAAAAGATAGGAGTTGGTCATGAGTGATGCTGATATTGATGACGATTTTGATGATGATTTCGTTGATGATGATGATGCAAAGATGGTTGAAGAAGCAGAGACGAGTGTACGTACACGCTTAAGTAGCCTTGAGAAGCGTCGTCTAATTGATAATCTGCTAGAAGAAAAACGTTTGGCTAAAGAGCTAAAGGATGATCTAGACGATATCGATAATTTTGATGAAGATGGCGATGATTGGGATGATGACGAACTTTAATTCGTCATCGCTATAATAAGGTTATCACGCAAATATTTTGCGAATACTTTTTAAGTATTGATTTGCACTATTATGGCTATTAGCTAACCATCGTTAACTAATTGTCCTAAGTGTGCTGTGCTAAGCTGGTTAGGTTCTGATTTTAATAGTATCAATAGTGAACAGCACCTATTTAACCAGCTATTTCTCACAGCTGTACTTTAGCAATGATTGATTTAAAAAATCTTTGGGTAGATTGACTTATTCAAGATAATCGTCATCTTTATACCTCTCGTTATTTTATATAACCCTTATTTATTGCGCATGACGCAATCCATCTTTCAAGGACAACGACACCATGACCAACCAACTTAGTTTCGATGAACTACTCGATTATTTAGACAACGAAGAAAGCGCATTTGTACTTGATAGTGTTGCGACTCATGGTTTTTTGACTGCGACGGTTATTGGGCGTCCACTGCCTAATTGGTTAGAAGCACTGTTTGAAGATAATGTGAGCGAGATTCCAGCAAACGTGATTGATGGTATTCAGCGCTGGCGCGAGTCGATCATCGCTGAGCTAAAAAACGAGACGCCTATTGAGCTACCGTTTGGTGAAGATGCGGGCAATGAAGAAGTGGCGGTCGATTTTTCTGATGATTCAGATATCGTTGCTTGGTCGATTGGCTTTGTGGATGCAATGTATGGTGATGAAGCCAGTGATTGGATGGAAAACGAAGAGACTGCAGAAGATGTGGCCGTTTTGACCTTGCCGATGATTGTGCTGAGTGGTATCGATGATGAAGACCCTGAGCTTGCTGAGATGCGTAAAGACCAAGATAAAATGGTACAAATGGTAAACAGCATCGAAGGCAACTTAACTGAGCTGTTTTTGTTGTTCCATACTAACGACTAAAGAGTTTGCTCAATATAAATTATTTGAGCAATGTGCTTTTTAATGCGTTTTAAAGTATCGTGCTTTTATCTTGAACGGGCGATACGTTTTTATCATTCTGTAAGTCACTAATTCTGTAGGTTACCAATAAGGCTGTACTATGACTGTCCAACTCTCCAATCTTGAGCACTTGCCCAACTATCAGATTACTGAGCGCTTGGATGTGGTATACGGCAGTACCGTACGCTCAAAGCATGTTGGTAAAGATTTATTTGCGGGTCTAAAAAACATCGTAGGCGGTGAACTCACTGCCTATACGGAGCTGTTAGAAGAATCGCGTCAAGAGGCGATTGATCGTATGATCGTCAAAGCTGAGGCGTTGGGCGCTGATGCAGTGGTTGGACTGCGTTTCTCGACCTCTAGTATTGCACAAGGTGCCTCTGAGCTATTTGTTTACGGTACAGCGGTCAAAGCCGTACGGATGCCACAACAGCCTGTCCATCAATCAACGAATCAACCGCCGAATCAGTCATCAAATCATCATTCTCAATATGAAGAGCCTGTGGCGTCAGTTGCTCAGCCTTCAACAGTAAAGTCACCTGATGATTTACCGCGCTTTAATCCTTTTGGTGAATAAGACTACGCTCAAGCACTGACAGGTAGCCTTTTTGATGATAAGAGACGTTCCATGAATCAATCGTTCAGCCAAATGTTGATGAACTATGCGCCGCTGCTGGTCTTATTTATAGTTGGCTGGTTTTTTGGTGCGCGTCATGAGCGTCAGCATTTGGCAAGATTGACTATTGCCGAAGCTGAGTTGAGCCATATTATTGTCTCAAGTGAGCGTTTTTATGTACCAAAACTAGTGTCGCAGTCTGAGGGTGAGTTGGTGCTTGGTAGCGTCGTTATTGCGCAAGATTATTTTAAAATGGTCATTGCCAAAGTGCTGAGTTTCTTTGGTAAAAATCTCACCACCTATGAGACCTTGCTTGATCGTGCCCGCCGTGAAGCTCTAGTACGTATGCGCACCCAAGCACAGGCAAAAGGCTATAATCATATTTATGGTTTGCGTCTTGAAGTCAGTAATATAAATCAATTGGGTAGTATGGTCGAAGCGATCGCTTACGGTACGGCAGTTATGAGTACTGAAAATTCTACTAAAGCGCCCAATAATGCTTTCAGCAATACTCCTGCCAAAACCTCAATCAATATTTCCAAAAAATAAGCGTTTATACCGTCATAGCTATTTAACTAAAAGTATTTAACGCCAATTATCAAAATCCAAATTATCCAAAAGCTCACATTAAACACTCTCATTTAATCTCGTTACAATCCCTTTTACTCTTACTCAATCTCTATATTCTGCATTTGACTGGTGAGTCGTTGAATAAAACAGCTAAACCTGACTTTTGACCTATATACTCCCTTTATTAATTCTTAATTATTGTTGATAGTTAGCAATAACATTGCTATGAAAGATGCTATAAAAAATCGTTCGAAATGAGAATCGTTTAAAACGGGTGATGTTTGTTATCTATAAGCATTAGCAAGGATTGCTAATCAGGCATCATTTAATCATTATAAATTGACCTAGCAATAGGTCTTATCTACAAGGATGTAGTTTATGGAAAGTCTGGCTCTAGTCACCTTAGTAAATACCGTTGTTATTCCTATTTGCTTGTTTTTAATCATGATGGGTATGGGTTTGACCCTGATTACCAATGATTTTAAACGGGTATTAAAATACCCAAAAGCTGTCGGTATAGGCTTGACCAATCAGCTGATACTGTTGCCAATTATTGGCTTTGCCCTAGCTAATATCATGCCATTACGCCCAGAATACGCCGTCGGAGTTATGCTCCTCGTTCTGTGTCCGGGCGGCACTACCTCAAACTTATTTACCTATTTGGCTAAAGGCGATGTGGCGCTGTCGGTGACGATGACAGCGATTGCCAGCGTTATTACGGTATTTAGCATTCCCATTGTACTGAGTTTTTCATTGATTTATTTTATGGGCAGCGGTAGTGAGTTTGAATTGCCGGTAGTAAAAACCGTGCTTACCTTAGTGGTACTGACGATTGTACCTATTAGCATTGGGATGCTGATTAAACGCTACGCACCAAAAGTCGCCGATCGCTCACAAGTCTATGTGTCTCGATTTGGGGTGATATTTTTAACGTTTTTAGTGCTGTTTTTGTGTTATGTACAACGCGATATCATTGTCGACGCCTTTATCGCTACCGGCCCTGTATCGGTATTATTAAACGTCTCAACCATGGCGCTCGGTTATTATAGTAGCAAATGGTTCGGTCTTAACTTAGCGCAAAGGACTTCGGTGACGCTAGAAGTCGGTCTACAAAACAGTACCTTGTCGATATTTATGGCATTAACGCTATTATCTAACTACGATATGTCGATGATGCCAGCTATTTATACCTTGGTAATGTTCCTAACGGCAGGCATTTTGGTGCGTATATTTAGCGCTCGGCACAATAAGTTAAGAAAGTCTGAGATAGAAAGTAGTGTGTTGGCAGCGCGTATGCTGTAAATAGGGATGAGTTATTTGTATAATTACTCAGGCATAATTGCTCGATTATAATTTTTTAGTTATAAAGCTGCATAACCGCTTTCGATATAGTCAGTGCTAAATAAAATAAGTACAAAGGTTATAAAGGGCTACTGTGGTAAATTTTGCTTGCTTGCTGTGTGCTTTGCACTCTCTAGGCTGCGTCAAATTTATCCCAGCAGCCTTGTACTGTTTTTCAATGGAATTATTATAGTTAAAGTTGGTTATAGAGTTTTAGCGTTAGATTTAAAAATACCGTGCTGATTGTCTCTAGTAAGGTCCACGGATATTGTTTTTTGCTTCTAACTTATCCTTAGCTGTTTCTTCTTTTACTTTGGCTAATTCAAATAGGAAGGTACGGTTTTTAAGTATCGCGACAAATACCACGCCGCCGACGGTATTGCCGACCAACACCACGGCTAAAAACAGCAAATAACGCCCTAAGCTGACGGTATTGCCATAGAGCAAGGCTGAGAATACTTCGATATTACCCACGATACTATGATGCAAACCTAAAAATCCGATACTGCCAGTAATAAGCGTCACCAAGACGATGCGGCTAAGGGTATCGCGCGCTGAGGTTACAAGCCACGCGGTGACGCCCATCATCCAACCTGCCAAGATAGCACTGCCAAATATTACCCACCATCTAAACCCTAAGATATGCTCGGCGTAAATATCAATGTCGCTGACGCTAAATAGCTGCATATTTAAACCTAAACCTATCATTAATGCCGCAAATAAACAGCCGCCAACGACGTTGCCAGCGATGACAATGCCCCACAGGCGTAACAGCTTATTGAGCGGTTCGATTTTATTGAGCACAGGTAGGCTTAAGAGTGAGGTTTGTTCGGTAAATAATAGCGACTGACCGATGACGACGATAATAAAACCAATCGGGTAAAGTAGGGAGGCAAGTACCACAGCATAATGGCTCGGTAGCACGCCACTCAATAGCGCAAAAGCCGCTAAAATCATAAAAAAGCTGATGCCAATCTCAAGGCCAGCGGTAAAAGCACTGGTAAATAGTGAGCCAAGTGAGCGCTCAAAAGTTTCTCTGGCATCCATCACTTGCTCGACTAAGATACTGGCATAGCTTTTTGCTTGACTTAAATTGTCATCATTAGCGACTTTTTTGATGGTTTCTTGGTCTTCTTTGCTAATATCCTCAGAGAAGTCTTCGTATTCCAAGTTTTCTTTTGCATTAGTATCGTCTGGCGTATCCGCATCGCTAATATCTTTATTTTTAGTACTAGATGGATGATTAGCGCTCTCATCAATCAAGCGCTGATCATCTATCTTGTCAGATTTAGAGTGGCTGCTATTGTTATAAGTGTGCTCAGTATCTTGGGACACAGTTGGCTCGCTATTTATCAGGCTATCATTTTAGGATAAAAACGCCATTTATTATGCTATACGATAACTATATAAGTTCTCGCATCACCTATATTTTATAACACGACTAGGATTTATTTTGTTGGAAGTTCAGCCGATTGCGGTTGTTTATTGGTGTTTTCTGCTATTTGCTGGTGTTAGGGGCGTAATGACGCGCTGTAAGGCTGATAAATTACCTTAGCATCTAACAAAATCTGCCCATCTACGTTAAAATCACTCTATTAATTATTTTCCCTATTTTTCGATAACTTTGTTTGACCACATTCATTTTTAATAAAAGACCATTCTATTATGAGTACTCCTAATACCCCTGAAAATACCAAGAGCAACCTGACCGAATCTATTCAAGCCGCCTTAAGTCAATTAGAGAACGCCTACAATCCAAGCGATGTCGAAGCAGGCATGTATCAAGGCTGGGAAGACAGTGGTTATTTTAAGCCAAGCTTTGATAAAGATGAGTCGTTCTCTATCGCCTTGCCGCCACCGAACGTCACCGGTTCACTGCATATGGGTCATGGCTTTAATAATGCCATTATGGATGCGCTGACCCGTTATCACCGTATGGATGGTGACAATACGTTGTGGCAACCGGGTACGGATCATGCAGGTATTGCCACCCAAATGGTGGTTGAGCGTCGTTTGGAGGCGCAAGGTATTAAGCGCCGTGATATGACGCGTGAAGACTTTATCGATAAAGTGTGGGAATGGAAAGAAGAGTCGGGCGACAATATCACCCGTCAGATTCGTCGGCTTGGCAGCTCGGTCGATTGGTCGCGTGAACGCTTTACCATGGATGATGGCTTATCGAATGCGGTTAAAGAAGTGTTCGTGCGTCTGTTTGACGATGGTTTGATTTATCGTGGTAAACGCTTGGTCAACTGGGATCCTAAGTTCCAAACCGCATTATCTGATTTAGAAGTAGAAAACGTCGATGAAAAAGGCAGTTTATGGCATTTCCGCTATCATTTCACTGATAAAGAGTTGCAAACCCAAGAGGGTAAAAACTATCTGGTCGTCGCCACCACGCGCCCTGAAACCTTACTGGGTGACACCGCCGTTGCGGTTAATCCAAAGGATGTGCGTTACGCGCATTTGATTGGCAAAACCATTACCTTGCCAATCACTGGTCGCATTGTGCCTATTGTTGCCGATGATTATGTTGACATCGAATTTGGTACCGGCTGCGTAAAAATCACCCCAGCCCATGACTTTAATGACTATGAACTTGGTCGTCGTCATAACTTGCCATTGATTAATATCCTTGATGAGCGCGCTAAAATTTTGCCAGCGATGGAAGTTTATCCTGATCTGCAAACACGTGAGCCAACATTAGAGACCACGCCAAGTGAGTATGCAGGGCTTGAGCGTTTTGCTGCGCGTAAATTCCTTGTCGAGCAAGCGGGCGAGCAAGGCTGGCTAGAAGATATCGAAGACTACGCGCTCAAAGCCCCGCGTGCTGAGCGTGGCGGTACGATCGTTGAGCCGTGGTTGACCGATCAATGGTATGTAGCAGTAAGTAAGCTTGCCAAGCCTGCGATTGATGCCGTAGAAGATGGTCGTATTGAATTCGTTCCTGCACAATATAAAAACATGTATATGTCGTGGATGACCGACTTGCAGGACTGGTGTATCAGCCGTCAGCTATGGTGGGGACATCGTATCCCTGCATGGTATGACGATGCGACGGGTGAAATCTATGTCGCCCGTGACGAAGCGGAAGTGCGTAGCAAGTACAATCTAAGCGATGATATCGTATTGCGCCAAGATAATGACGTGCTCGATACGTGGTTCAGCTCTGGTCTATGGACGTTCAGTACGCTTGACTGGGCAGACGTCAACGCTGATCCACGCGTGATGGACACCTTCCACCCAACCAGCGTGTTGGTGACAGGTTTTGATATTATCTTCTTTTGGGTTGCTCGCATGATCATGATGACCATGCATTTCGTGAAAAACGAAGATGGCACGCCGCAAGTACCATTTAAGACTGTCTATGTGCATGGTCTGGTACGTGATGGCAATGGTCAAAAAATGTCAAAATCTAAAGGTAACGTCTTAGATCCGATTGACCTAATCGACGGTATTGATCTAGAAGCACTGGTAGAAAAACGCACCAGCAATATGATGAATCCAAAAGACGCGGCCAAAATCGAAAAGCAAACGCGTAAAGAGTTTCCTGAAGGCATCCCAGCCTTTGGTACGGATGCATTGCGCTTTACCTTTACCTCATTGGCCAGTACCGGTCGCGATATCAACTTTGATCTAAAGCGTGTCGAGGGCTATCGCAACTTCTGTAATAAAATTTGGAACGCCAGCCGTTTTGTACTCATGAACTGTGTCGATAGCGAAGGTACTGCCAAGCCTATCGACCAAGCGGCAAACCCTGACGTTTGGGAATTGCCAGAAAAATGGATCATGAGTCGTCTGAACTCTACCGTTGCCGATATCCATCAGCATTTCGCCCAGTATCGTCTCGATATGGTCAGCCAAGATATCTATGAGTTCATCTGGAATGAGTACTGTGATTGGTACGTTGAGCTTGCCAAAGCCAGTCTGAATGATGACTCGGTGTCTGACGAGCGCAAAGCGCAAATCCGCTATGTACTGCTGCATGTGCTAGAGACGGCGCTACGCTTTAGCCATCCAATCATGCCGTATCTGACCGAGCAAATCTGGCAGACGGTTGCGCCACTATTAGGTCGTAAAAACACCGATAGCATCGTGGTCGCTGACTATCCAAAAACGGATAAGGCACAAATCAGTGAGCAGGTTGAGGCGGATATGGCGTGGCTACAGGAGCTAATCGCTAGCGTCCGTAACATCCGTGGTGAGATGAAACTGGGCAATGCCGTACGTCTGCCAGTGCTACTACAAAATATCTCTAGCGATGAAGATGCGCGTCTATCACGTATCAAAAACCAGTTCAAAGCGCTTGCCAAAGTTGAGAGCCTAGAGATCGTCAAAGAAGGTGGTGAAGTGCCACTATCGTCATCAAGTATGGTCGGTCAGTTACGTGTACTCGTACCGATGAAAGGTCTGATTGATCCAACGGCTGAGCTAGCACGTTTAGGTAAGTCATATGATAAGTTGAAAGGTCAAGCCGAAGGCATCGCGCGTAAGCTTGGTAATGAAGGCTTTGTGAGTAAAGCACCTGCGGAAGTAGTCGATGCTGAAAAAGCGAAACTGGCTGAGCTAGAAGGGCAGTTGACGGCGATGACGGCGCAGATGGAGCAGTTAAAAGCGTTGTAAATAAAACGTAAATATCTGTAGTAATAAAAAGCGCTGTCACACTTGTGATGGCGTTTTTTATTGTCTACTGATTAGTTCTCTAGTGCATCATTAGTATTACCATTTAACTGAATATTTGTGTGCTATTATTATCAGATTTTTTAGTTTAACTTAGTATTCAATAGCTATATATCTATAACCAGCTCAAAATTAAATTGATACGCTAGTATCAATAGGCTATAAGCATCTTCTTTATATTTTACAGTATTGAAGCAACAAAAAAGGATACATAAAATGGCATTTAATATAACTAGAATGACTGCATATGCATTGATATCTTCTCTCGAAGAGGATTTAAGAGGTCTGGTTAAAGAATATATTATTGACGAAAGCAGCATTAATAAAGAATTACGAGAAAGAGCAAAAATAAGGATTGAAAAGGATATTGGAGGTATTTTCGAAGATATAGAGTTGAGAGAGTTAATCGATTACTTCGATTTGGGTGATACTTTTCAAACTATAAACTCGAATAAGGAAATATTCCCTGATAATGTTATAAAAACTATTAAGCATTTTACTAGAGAACTTGAAACACTCGTTTCTGTTAGAAACAGAGTGATGCATATACGTCCTCTGAATTTTGATGACTTGCCAAATGTTACGAACTTCTGTGAAAGTTTAATAGATTTTGATACGAATATCTCATGGCAAAGCATCAGTGATACGTTAAATAAGATTAAAAGAAATCCAAGCTTTGTGCTGTCATTGAACATAACTAATTTAGATGATGATAACGTAATTAACCACAATTTACCTATGCCAGATTTTGATGAAACTGGACTAATAGGTCGCGATCAGGAAATCGAGCAGATTAAAAAGTTATGCTATGGAAGTTTCCCGGTAATCTCTATTGTGGGTGAAGGTGGTGTAGGTAAATCTGCCTTAGCTTTGAAGGTAGCATATGAATTAATAGAAGATAAAAAGTCGTTTGATGCCGTAGTTTGGGTAACATCTAAAACTACTCAAATAACATTACATGAAATTAGGGAAATAAAAGGAGCAATTAATACTTCCTTAGGTGTTATACAAGAAATTGGTGCACAAGTTATGGGAGATAATTCAAAAGATTATGCTTATACTTTTGATGAAGTTATTGAGTATTTAGCTACGTTTAAGATAGCTTTATTTATTGATAATCTTGAAACTATTATGGATGAAAATATCAAGCGTTTCGTTGGTTCTTTACCTCCAGGAAGTAAGATTATAATTACTTCAAGAATTGGTTTAGGTGCATATGAATACCCTATAAAGCTTCAAGGGATTGAAGAAAAGTATGCTTCTCAATTGTTGAGAATGGTTGCAAAAATTCGTAGTGTAAATGCTATTAGTACCTTACCTGAAAAGAAATTACGAGATTACGTAAATAGGATGCATAGGAACCCTAGTTATATCAAATGGTTCGTAAGCTCTGTAAATACTGGTATGAGTATCGAGACAGTATTGCAAAACTCAGGAAGTTTTCTAGATTTTTGTATGTCAAACGTTTATCAATATCTGTCTAAGGATGCTCAACAAATAACTACTTCAATGCAATGTGCAAGTGGTCATATGGGGTTGCCAGAATTGGCATATTTAAATGATTTTGATTCCATCCGAGTCCAAGAGGCTATTCTAGAATTAATGTCAACAAATATGTTATCGCAAAGATCTGATGCTAAGAACTCAAGTGTAAAAACAATGTATCAACTTTCTGAGTTAGCACGTTCATATCTTAGTAAACATCACAAACCATCTAATACCTTTCAGAAGAAAATCAGAGACAAGAGGAATAAGTTAAACTCCCTTTTTGAAAGACAGATGAATCAAAATACTTCTGATAAATATGCTCCTTTCAATATTCAATTTAGAGAAAAGTCAGATAGAGTTATAGTTAAAGAGCTTCAAACGATATATGGGCTCATTAATAATTCTGTATATGATGAGGCAATAAACCGCCTTGATGAAGCACATAGATTAGCACCTGATTATTTTGAGGTCGCAAGATTTAAAGCATACTTATTTCAAAAAATAGGTAATACTTCAGACGCTAGAGAACAATATGAATTAGCTATACTACTATCACCAGAAACTCCACAACTTCATTACTGGTTTGGTAAGTTTTTACAAGTATCTGAAGAAAACATTAATGAAGCTGTTGATAATTTTGAAAAAGCATATGAGCTTGATCCAAAATCTCATTTAGTTTCTGTAACACTAGCACGTGGATATCTATTCCAAAATGATTTTGAAAAGGCACAAAAGATTTTAAACCTTTTAGAAGATAGTATTAGTCAAGCTGATGATTTTATACATAAAACCTATTACGATTCGAAAGTACAACTCAATTACAGGAGAGCTGACGCACTCTTCCAAAGAAGTAATTATAAAGAATCTTTAAGTTATTTAGAAAAGATGGCTGATGTTTTTAATGCTATACCTACTAATTTTAAAGATAGATATATTAGAAAAAAGTTGAAAAAATGTAAATATAGCGTATTAAATATAAAAGTGTTATAGGATAAAACATCTCAATAGATATACTTAATCATTATGACTTACTCACTAGACTATCGCAAACAAGTTCTTAAAAGCTTAGCAGATGGCATGACCT